>NZ_JADQ01000047.1:0-39593 GCF_000518465.1 Paenibacillus sp. J14
TGATCCAGCGATAGGTTTCGTAACCTGTGGGTCCTGCCTCGTAGCAAAACGATAGCGTTTCGGCCGCTCCCAGCTCTTTGATAAGCTTGCGTAACGCTGCCGGTGTGTGGGGAATGGTTCCGTAATAGCGTGGAGCTTCCCCGCTCACATCTGCAATNGCAACCGAAATTTTTTCTTTGGATACATCTAAACCGACGAATTTTGTGGTAGACTGCATAGTATCAGCTCTCCTTTGCTATGTAGCTCTGAAATGGTTTGGTTTATACTACACTATCCATTTTAACCTACGAGATGTAGCAATTTGGAGGGCTGTCTTTTGTTTACGTTCATCTTAGCTAGAAGTTCCAAACAACTGCAGTCATGCCAAATAAGGGCTGTACGTTCCGTTAAGTCCTTTTGCCAGCCGCCAGTGATCAAACCAACGCCAGTTTACTTTAACATACTCAGCTTAATCGCAGGCCGCACCCCATCCCGTGCCAGACTGACGTTGGCATAACTGCGGATGCTGGCTCCCGGGCCGATAAAATGGGCGCGCGAAGGTTGATTCCCCTGCGTGCGCAGCCACCACCAGGAACAGCCCAGCTTCTGGCCGTTTCGCAGCACATAATTGGCTTGCTCACCTTTGTCATAGACGTAAAGGCTGCAGCCGTCAGGCTTCTTCATTTTCGCATAATCCGTCCCTACGGTAGTCAGCCAGGCCTTGCCAAGGCTTGCGGTGAAAGCCTTGACCTCCGGAACACTCAACAGAAACACATTGTCCTCCGTGTCCGGGCAGCCTTCCCCGTTATCTGTACAACAAGTCGGCTTGATCAATGCTTGCTCCTCCGGGCTAAAGGCCATAGTGAAAAACTCCTCATTTAACCACTGCCGCAAATCGCAATCACGCCAGGTGATGTCGACGGCATCCCGCCACGTGACGTCCTTGCTTTTCCCGTGATATCGCTTGCAGTCCAATATCTCTTCACTCAACAAGAACAACTCATCGCCCGTATTTTGGAGAACCCGCCACACGATCGGCTGAACTGTTCCATCGGCGAAATGGGGATACGAGCCAAAGGTCATCTGTTCTCCCGGCTGTATGTCATGTTTAAGCAACGTCGAAGCAGATTGATGATTACCATCCATAAAGCTGCCTATTACGCCGCAATCGCGTGACCCAATAACCTGACACCAACTACCTTGACACACATAGTAATATGTATTACATTGTTCCGAAAGAGGTGAACCATAGTGAACGACAGCGCCATCAGCCGGGATTTGATCCGCGGCCATATCGATACCATTATTCTCCGGGTGCTGCTGGAGGGAGATAACTACGGGTATGAGATCATGAAATCCATTTCCTCCATCAGCCAAGGACGTTACGAATTAAAAGAACCGTCGCTCTACACCAGCCTAAAGCGATTGGAGGCCCAGGGGTTGATCGAGTCCTATTGGGGCGAAGATCGCAGCTTGGGCGGTCGGCGCAAATATTACCATATCACCCCTGCGGGAGTCGAGGTTTACAAAGCCAATTTGGCAGCATGGAAATTGTCCCGCGAAATCATCGACGTTCTGATTGAGAAACAGGAGGGATTCCCATCATGAATTCGTTGCATAACCACGTGGATCGTTTATTTGCCGGTTATCCGGCGACTCAGCGCAATCGTGAAATGAAAGAGGAAATCATCAGCAATTTGGAAGCCAAAGTCGCCGATCTCATGGCGGGCGGGATGGATTACGAACAGGCCGTCCGGACGGCAACGTCCAGCTTCACCCGCATCGACGGGCTGATTGACGAACACCCGCCGATCTATGTCAACCGTTATCGGTTGGAATGGATGCAAAAAGTGCTGTTTTTAGCCATCATTCTGTGGATCTTCACCATACCATTACGTTTGATCGAACGCACACCCTTAAGTTTCTTCCTTCTGGGCTTCGTTCTGGTTCTTGGCCTCCTATATCTCGTGCTGCATTTTGCATGGCGCGGCCGAGCGCTTGAGGTAACAGCTCCTCGACATCTCGCGGCGGCCCGGCGGCGAAGCCGGATCGTGTGGCTGCTGTGGGGCCTGTTCATTTTGATTACCTTGCTTGCGATTACCGCCCTCCGGTTCGGGAGCAATATCTGGTATGGCTATCAAGTGAAGATCGGCGGTCCGTATCAGTTTGCACAACTGGGCATTCAATACGCCAAGCCGTTTCTCACGATTTGGATTCCACTGGCGTTCCAGCTCAGTGCTTCGTTACTGACAAAACATGAAGTAGGTGATTGGGAAGCATGACAACAAGACAAAGCATCAAACGTTGGAACATCGGAATTTTCGTTCTGCTCATCGCCGGATTCGTATGCTTAGGTGTGGTAGAAGGCGTGGCACTTCCCCGCCAAGATCAGCAGGAGGCGCTCTACAACGAAGCGCAAAACAATCC
Organism: Paenibacillus sp. J14; assembly: GCF_000518465.1. Lineage (NCBI taxonomy): Bacteria > Bacillati > Bacillota > Bacilli > Caryophanales > Paenibacillaceae > Paenibacillus > Paenibacillus sp. J14. The sequence goes on from NZ_JADQ01000047.1 coordinate 2,407, forward strand.
GTTAACCCATGACATTACCCGTACAGCCTCTTTCGCGACGCCTTACATGGGAAATGCGGCTAAGGTATCCGGACTTTTTCAGTCACTCCCGCTGGGACCCATTCGTTCTTTTGCCCTTGATCCGGATGAGTTCACGGTGCAAGTGAATCTGGATTTATCGGTGCCGATGGCGGAAGCCGATCGCGATCGCGCGTATTTATACAGCGCCACGGCAGCTTTTGCTTATATCGATAACCTGGAGGCTGTAATTTTCAACCAAGGTTCAGCCGCCTACCGTGTAACGCGTGAAGAACTGCTGCACTGGTACGGCGTTGATCAGTTTTCTTCTTTAACCACCAGCTCTGCCACATGGCAAGCTGCGGTGCAAAACAAGCTGACAGATCGGGAATACACGCGGCAAGCATTTCAGGAACTGTTTCATGAGTCTGAGACTCTATCGGTTTAACGCTTCCTTCTCCCAATGCTTTTCTCTGATAAAGCCCTTCTAAGCACACTCATCTATAAGGGAAATTCGGATGCCGCATTCACAACCAGATCTCAAAAAAATAAAAAGTCGATCAGGAGTGAACTTCCTGACCGACTTTTTGAGGTATACTCATTACTTCTCTTCCCGCCTCTTAATCATCTCCAGGAACTCGAGAATGATGTCGGAAACGGCATCCTCTTCGGACATATGAATATACTTGCTTATATGCACAATATCGCCTTTAAACAGCTCGATTAACTTTAACGTCGCATCGGGATCGTTATCCCTTGCTTTTTGAAGCAAACTCAGGAACTCTTCATCATCCGGGATAACTCTTTGATCATCTTTCGTTTCCATTTGTTCACCCCTTGCTGACTCATATTCAACTCGCGGGCGACTTCCCCCTCCGTTTTGTCCTGTAAATAGATTTTGGAGATGATCGTTTTTCCCGTCGTAGAAGGAAGCGCATTGATCAGCTGTCTCACAACAATTTTGTTATCAGAAGATGAGGTGAAGCAGGTTACGGCCGGCTCGACTCCATTGAATGAACATTCCCGTTTTCTGACGACTCTCGCTCTGTATTGAACCCTCCATGCAATACGATAAACTTCTTTCCGATATTGCTCGTACACGGTATGTTGTTCCTTCAAAACTACCTCCCCCTTTCATTTTCATCTTCTATGTATAGGGAAATTTTCAAGGGGGTTATACAACCATAATTATATAAGTAGTAATGATTATAACATTTTTTCTAGAATTTGGTTGTACTAAGACGAACTTTTTTTCCCCATATAGTGAAGGGCCCAATAAAAAGTTCAAGGAGGTACCCATTATGCAGGTTGCAGATATTGTGTCGTTGGTTGCGAATGTTGGCTTTCCTGTCACACTTTGCTTCATCCTGATCAAATATGTGCTGCAAACCGTTGGCGATAAATTGGGCAACATCGAGGCTTCCTTGCAGGCTCTCTCCGAAGAAGTACAGCGGCTGGATGATATTCTGGGCGAAGATCGGCAGACCTCAGGAGCCTCTAGCAGTAAAGAATCTAGGAAACTGTGAAAATCCTCAGGCCTAAGGTTGTACCGCAGTTGCGGGTAAAAACACCCCTATTTATATCTATGACGGGCCCGGCAAAGTTAGAACGATTGATGTCATCACAAAAAGCCCCATGCTGCTCGCGATCCTTTTGGTTCAAGGTTCACGAAGCATGAGGCTTTTTGCGGGCTGGGAACGTTCAGGATTGTCCCTTACGATGATTGTAACCCTTGGTACAGGGCATCAAGCAGCCGGTGCGTCCGATCGCAGCCATACTCCCAGAACATCACTCCGGCGAGCTCTTGTGCTTTGACGTAATCGCATTTATAGCGAATCGACATTTCATCGTCATAGGAGATAAACGTTTGGCCGTCGAACAGATACGGCGCTTTCGCTTCCTCATCCCAGTAACGGACAAATCCGTTGCGATCGATATACTCAGCGGCTAATTCCGTAAAATCTGGGCCGTACCCGCCCGATCCGGGGGACATTTGATACAGCCCGCGGTTCACGTTCGGTACATCCTTCCACATGCGCGAATAAAACGCTGCGCCGATGACGATTTTCTCCTTAGGCACCCCAGCCCGAACAAACAGGTTCACCGAGGCGTCAACACTGATGCGGAAGAGGTCCCCGGTTCCGGTGTACAGGTTGGTGTGATGCCCGGTCAACGTCTGGAAACCGCCGCGCATGTCGTACGTCATCAGCTGGACAAAATCGAGGTAACGCTGGACCTCGGCCATTTCCGTACCGTCAATATAATATTGGTCTGCTCCGGCAGCAATTGTCAGCCAATAGTGGCGGCCATCCCGTTCGCCTTGCCGATCGAGTGCCTCCCTCATCGTCCGCAACAGCAACGTAAAATTCGCCTTGTCGTCCGGGCTGGCGGCAATCCCCGCCTCGGCATAGCAGGGGTACTCCCAATCCAGGTCGACCCCGTCAAGCGCATATTCCGTGACGGCGCGAACCGCCGACTCGGCCATGGCTTGCCGCCCGGCTTCCGTTGAAGCAGCCTCCGAGAAGCCGCCGGCGCTCCAGCCGCCAACCGACAGCAGGATCGTCAGGTCAGGATTCTCCCGTTTGAGTTCGGGCAATAATTTTAAGTTTTGCAGATGTCCCGTTTGAATCCGGTCTTCACGTACATGGCCAAAGGCGATGTTGATATGGGTCAGCTTCTTCAGTTCTTCCTTCGTCAGTTCAGGGAGGTGGCGATCGCTAACGTAGCCCGCCACCACATAGTTCCGGCTCATTTGGTGCTCCTCCCTTGGCTGGCGCGGCCGCCCGCGCCAACCTGAGTTGTCGTCTCATACACAGTTACAAATCGCTTAAAATTTGAAGTGCTTCCTTGCCGCTTCCCGGCTTATAACCCGATTGCACGTAACGGACGTTCCCTTCTGGGTCCAGGACAAATAGGTGCGGGAACCCTCCGCTCCCTAACTGGATGCCGGCATCCGTGAACCGGCGCAGCGCCCTGTGACCGGGATCGCCGGCAAACACCGCGCGATTCGGCAATCCTGCAGCAGCTTCAGGGATGGCAGGAGCCGGTGAGTCCTCCTCACGCCCAAGGACAAAAACAACCGGGATTCCCAAAGCGTCAAACGTTTCCGCGAGTTCTCCTGTTTCACGCAGCAGATGCTTCGATGGCTCCCGCTCCGGCTCCAACCAAGCGATCATGGCGCCGCGCGGACCTTGGCACAGTGCCCCCAGCGTTGTCTCTGTCCCATCGACTTGCCATAGCGGCGTCTTGGGATCCGGCGATCCGTACACCGGGATATGCCGCGATGGGGCTGGGAAGGTCAACGTCACCTCGGTCTGCTCTTGCTCTGCCACCCGGAAGTACGTCAGCCGTCCTAGCACAGTGCCGTCCTTCAGCCGCACGCCCGAGGTAATCCGGTAATCGCCCGGCTCAACGTCAAACGCGGTATCGTACACATCGGATTTGCCGTGCGGGTACAGCAGCGTTTTATAGAACCCATTTTCCAACCGGGCGATCGTGAAGTTCTCCATATAAGAGGCGTTTGGTGCGTCGGTTTCGCCATCCGCTTCGCGCCGAAGCACCAGCTGGCCGGTGCGGACATCAGCGTCCGCAGCCTGTTCTTCGGGTACGCTTCCGATTGCTGCATCCACCCAAATACCCGCCGCATAATACTGTGGCTTCAACTCGTTCGGGTGCAGCCTTGCCGGAATGCCAAGGCTCCGGCATAATGAGACGAACAGAATGTCCAGCGCGCCTTGATCCGCAATCCGCAGCTGGAATGTGCCAAGAGGTCCTGCTTTACCGCGCAGGTTCCCCGGCCCCATATGCACCTTCCAGCCTTCATTCAGGAACTGAACAAGTCGGGAAGGATCCGCTTGATAAGCTTCGATCTCTGCTTCAGTAAATTGAGACTGCAGCGCTGTCCGGTAAGGGGTGATCATCTCAAACAACACGCGCGGGCACATCACGTACGTCACGAACAGCTCCCGATCGTACGAATCCTTCCACGGCAACGATCCGGTTAAGTGGTCAGTCAGCGTCTCGCGCATCGTATCGGTTAAATCTTTCTCCCGCAGGCTTTCGAGCAGAAGCAACGGCCATTCGCCATATTCCGGGACGCGCTCCTCCAAGAAAGCAGCGATTTCCCGGCCGTTACCGCGAGCAGGCTCCAGCACTTTCCATACCCGGTCGGCCGGCAGCCCCAGCTGGGCAGCGAGTCGTTTGGCATCTTCCTCTGTCAAGAACGTCTCTTCATAGGCCCGGCGCAGGGCAGCCCCTTCAGCCACGCGTTCTTCATGCCGCTGTAACTTTTCCGCAGGGAGCGGTTCAGACTCCGGACCGTCCAACTCCGGCGGAGGCACCAGCTCGAAATCCTCGCTGTCAACCGGCTGCTCTCCAACCGCTTTGCTTAATACGACCTCGAACCGGTCACCGTCCGCGATTCGGATCTTCCGCTGCCCCCAAGCCCCGTCACGCACGGCCCGAACGATCAGATCCCCGTAACCGGTCGTGAACCGAACTTCGCCATGCTCATCCGTGATCAGCTCAGCCAGCGGGAAGAGCTCGGCATAGTTGTACAGTTGGAACTGCACCTTAGCCCCAACCGCCGGCGTGCCGTCCGTCTCCCGCACCTCCACGGCGATGGTCCGGGTTGGCGCGTAATTCGCCAGCAGGTTCAGCTCGGCATACGGGCCGCTCTTGACGGTAATTTCCTCCGGCCCGGTATAGGTGGCCGGGACGCGGGTATGCACCAGCATCGCCCGTCGTGCCGGACCGCTGAACCAACCTTGGTCCAGACGCGCCTCCGGCTCGCAAGCGCCGATATAATGCCATTTGCCGTCTGCCCAAGCCTCGACCCAAGCGTGATTATCGTCGCAGTGCGCCCAACGCGGCGTGTAGCACTGCCGCGCCGGAATGCCGATGCTGCGCAGCGCCGCAACCGCCAGCGTGGATTCCTCGCCACAGCGCCCGCGTGCGTTGCGAATCATTCCGATCGGCGACAACGTGCGCAAGTCGCTGCCGATGTAGGTCGCTTTTTCATGACACCAATAATTCGCCTCGAGAATCGCCTCCGCCATCGATAATCCTGCCGTCCGCGGCCCCAGTTCCGCATAAATGACGTCACGGAAATCCTCGAGGTTCTCGGTGTTCACCCTGACCGGAAGCACGAAATGCAAGAACAGGTAGTCCGGCACCCGATCGCCCCAAGGTACCTGCTTACGGATAGCCAGCGCCTGACGAACATGGGTTAAGAAAAACGTGCCGTCATAATCGGCCAGATCGTTTAGCGGCATATGCACATACAGAAATTTTAATGCCCACGCCTCTTCAACTGTTAACGGGCCGTCAAAAACACCAAACAACTCCTTCTCCCGGCCCTGGGCGAGCTTTCGGATGTCCGCAAACTTGCGTTCCATCTGCTCCAGCTCCTGTTCACTTAACGAAAACACCGGTGTCTCCACGCTCATCCATGCTCACTCCTTCCACAGTTTTCCGTCTTCCCGGATATAATAGATCCCCTTGCCGTCCGATGCTGGCGCGGAAATCTCAAATCTTCTGCTCGCGGCCTCAACCGTCGGCTGAATAATGCGCAGCACATCCTTTTCTTCCGCACTTACGAGCTCTGTAAGTTCCGTCGTAAATCGACCATGACGGGCATAATAGTTTCGCTGGCGATAATACAACCGGCGCAGCTCCCATTTGATATATTCGTCCTGCGGCAGCGGGAAAGCCTTAGATCCATCACCCGCATCGGCTCCCTCGTCCGCAAAAACCACATACCCCCACAGCTCGGGATAATGCATGTTGATGATGCCTTGCGGAGACCATACCCAGTTGTCCTCGGGGTAAGGCTTCCCGGTCTCCGGGTTGATTTGCTTGACGTAGCGGCCGTCTTGCACCTCGACACGCCATTCGACCCGGGAAAAATTCACCCGCCAGAACTCACCCGGCATCGGCGGACGCCCCTCCGGCGCACATTCGCGCAGTGCGGCCCACGGGAGGGCTACCTCCACGCTCCACCGACGATTCTGTGCCGTCGGATCGTTTAACTTCCCATCGATATATACCGCCGTGCGCAGCCCATGAATGTCCCAGCCGTTCACCGGCGGTCCACCGTCCCGGTAAGGCTTGACCAATAGCAAATCCCATACTGTATTCAGGGCGTTGATTTCAAATTCATAATACAGGTGGCTGTCGCCATCTGGATCGATAAAGATTTCAAAGTCGTTGTCATGGAAAATCACCGAATCTCGTTCCGTCAGCGTCGCCCAAATTTCGTCCTCTTCCATTTCAGCTGCCACGTAGAAATATTCGTCATCCCACAGCATTTTCGCCCGCGTCCGTTTGCTTGGCTTGGGCCGTACATCGCCTTCGATATCCACGAAGTCGTCCGTCCATGCCGCAGCATCCCAGAACGGCTTGTCGATCCGTCCGTCCAGGACAAGCGGCCCGGCGGCCCGCTTGCAGATATAGGTTTTGGGTGCAAATTCGATTGAAGGTTCAGGCACCTCGCTGTAATTCACCGTTGTTCTCTCTCCCTTCCTGATTCAAGTCAAGACTGCCTAGCGGATGCGCAGCACGATCGCGATCGGCGTCTCCCCTTGCCGCGCGGCATCGGGTAAGCGCACCGCCACGCCTCCCTCCACAGATGGGCGGAAGTCCAAGGCTTCGGCGCCGCAGACCAGGTCAATTCGGTTTATGCCGGAAGCGGAAAGCGGCAGAAGCACTTCCTCCGGAATGATCTCCGCGCCTTCTTGCACCAGCATCAAGGCGTATCTTGTCTCTCCCTTGCGAGTGAAGTAAATGTTCCCGGAAGCATACGGCTCACAGATCCGTGTCCCGTAAATGGCTTCGCCGTACACCTTCAGCCACTCGCCTAACCCTTTCATCCGTTCCAGCGCCGGCTTCGGCAGCCTTCCGTCCGGCTGCGGCCCGACGTTAAGCGCCAGATTGCCGCCTTTGGCGACGATTTCGACGAGCAGATGCACCAGTTCACGGACAGATTTATAGCTGTCGTTAAAGCTGAACGAGAAGGAATGCCCCATCGTGATGCAGCTCTCCCAAGGAACGGTGAGCGGCCGCTCCGGCACAGTTTGCTCGGGGGTGATCAGGTTCTCGTATGGCCCGCCCACCGTGCGGTCCGCGGTCAACAACCAAGGTTGGATTTGCCGTGCCTTCTCCACCACTTCGCCGAGTCGAATGTCTTGATTGCGGCGGGCATTTACCCACCCGGCGTCCAGCCATAACATATCGATGCGGCCATACCGCGTCATCAGCTCCATGATTTGCGCATGGGTAAACTGAACGAATTGCTCCCACAGCCAAGGGTACTGCTTCGGATCATACGATGGTCCGCGCCACATTCTGCTGCCCCGTTCCATGCCCGGTGCCCAGTAATACGGCGTATGCCAGTCCGCTTTGGAGAAATAAGCGGAGATCGCCAATCCTTCGGCACGGAACGCATCGAACAACACCCGGCAAATATCCGCATAACGGTGCATATGGAACGGACAATCCGGCCCGGTGATCCGGTAGTTGGTGGTATGGGTGTCCCACATGCAAAATCCGTCATGATGCTTGGTCGTAAACGTTAAATACTTGAACCCGCCATCCGCTGCCGCTTTGGCCCATAACTCGGGCTGAAATCGGATCGGATTAAACGTACGATTCAAATCAAAATATTCTTGTTTGAACCGTTCCATGTCATCGATCCAGTCAATGTCGTTGCGAGACCAGTCCCCGTCCTCATCGCTGAGCGCCCAGGACTCCACCAGGCCAAGCTGGGAGTACGGCCCCCAGTGCATCATCAGGCCCAGCTTCTGATCCTGGAACCATTCCAGCCGCTCGAGGAGGAGCGGATCTTCCGGTCTCACCCAGTTTTGTTCACTGCTGTAATTGTGCACACCTTGCTCCACAGCCGGTTCAGCTGCAAAAGGCGCCTCGGAGGGCGCCTTCTGCGGCTCGGCCGACGGCTCCTGATACGCGATTTCCTTCTCGCTCATGGATGCCTCCTTGTCTCGGTCCGATAGATTTATTGATTTGAACTTGCTACCATATCTGCCATTGGCTTAGCTGGCTTGATTCCAACGGTCATAAGCCGCTTGGTATACTTCGGCAACGCGATCGCTGCCCATTTTCTTCAGCTGGCTGATGTATTTATCCCAGTTATCAAGCGATTCTTGGCCCGTAACGAACTTCGCTTCCATTTGCGTTACATACGTATTCAAGTCAGAAAGCAACGCAGACACCTCGGATTGCTCATCGGTCGTCAGGAAGGCGTTCGGGAACGGCGGTTTGCCGATCGGAGCCAGCTTCTCTTGCGTTTGTTTTTCAATCCATTCGTCAAATTCTGTCTTGAGGCCATTCGTCAATTCGCTCAGGTTGACGCCCGGTGTCAAAATACCGTAGTTTGGTGTAATCGTTCCGCGATACTCTTCACGGTCTTTGCCATCCGGTACCGGCAACCATTCCTTCACTTTGTTCTCTTTATCCTTGTACTGCCACAACAGTCCTTCAGGACCTTGCGTCCACAAAGTGGAGCCTTCATAGCTGTATTGATAATCGATCCAACGCATCGTCGCTGCCGGATTCGGGTTGCTCTTCGTAATCGCGAAGGTTCCGTTGGCCGACATGCCCGGATGCTTACCATAAACCGGCGTACCTGCAATATCACTTGCTACCGGCGTCATCAGCGGATGCTCATCACTTGGCTCCCCGCCGAGCGTGAAATATGGATGATAGTCGCTGAACAGAGCAACCTGGTTATTTTTCCCTTTGGCTTTCTTCTGATCATCGGTTTGCGAGAACGTCTCGTGATCCAGCAGTTCTTCCTTCCACAGGCGGTTCATAAAGGTCAAATACTCTTTATAGCCTTCTTCTTGTCGTGCATAATGCACTTTGCCTTCCTTATCGGCATAGATGGTCGTGTCATACATCCCCCAGAACCCGAAGAAGAACATCCGCAGGTCGTCCAGTTTTACGGACGAGAGCGGGATTTCATCCGCTTTGCCGTTCCCGTTCGGATCCTCTTCCTTCACCCGTTTCAGATAGGTGTAGAGCTCTTCCGTGGTCTTAGGCTCTTCCGCATTTAACGCCTTCAAGAATTTACCGTTATACCACATCGGACCGCGATACCATACTGCTGCGGTATCAATGAACGGCAGGGCATAAATATGTCCATCCGTCGTCGTAATGTTCTTACGAATGTCTGGGTTCTCATCGAGGATCTTCTTCAAGTTAGGAGCGTAGTTGTCGATCAGATCCTCCAGAGGAATCAGAATCCCTTGGCTGCCATAGGTGACTTGTTCCGCAGGGGTAATGTCTGCTGCGTACAGCGCATCTGGCAGGTCGCCGCTGGCGAACACCAGGTTTTTCTTCGTACTGAAGCTATCGATAGGAGCCGTTTGGAATTCCACTTTGATCCCCGACAGCTTTTCCATCTCTTGGACTACGGGCATCGTGCTCCAATCCGCCATCCCGGCATCCGGAGCCAGCATCGTCAGCGTAAGCGGCTCATCGACGATAGGGAATCCCTCTTTCTTAACGCCCTTCACTTCTTCCGCTTGTTCGGAAGAGGCAGCGTTCGTTCCCGAGTTCGCCCCATTCCCTGAATTACTTGCCGTGTTGCCCGAATTGCCGGACGAACCGCAGGCTGCCAGCAACGAGGCCAGCAGGAGCAAGCTTAAAGCTAGCGCTCCACGTCTTTTTAGCTTCTGCATGAATGAATCCTCCTTTTGAATATTTAAATGTATGGCAAGATCATCCCTTAACGGAACCGATCATGACACCTTGCACAAAATAGCGTTGCAGGAACGGATATACGACAATGACCGGCAGCGTCGCTACAATAATCACTGCGTATTTAACCAGTGCGGCCACTTCCGCCCGGTTATTCAAGGCGGTGGCAGTAGCAGCATCAATCGAACCAGTCTGCGCCGACATCTCCTGCAGGACCAGAATTTGCCGCAGTACAAGCTGAAGCGGATATTTTGCATCATCATTCAAGTAAATCATGGCTGAAAAGTAGCTGTTCCAATGACCTACCCCGAAGAACAAGGCCATTACTGCAATAATCGAAGTCGACAAAGGCAACACAATTTGGAAGAACAGCCGGAAGTTACTGCATCCATCGATTTCTGCGGCCTCCTGGAGCTCTTTGGGGATATTGGATTGGAAGAACGTCCGGCATACAATCAAATTCCAAACGGAGGTGGCCCCCGGTAGGATTAAAGCCCACATCGTGTTGACCATGCCCAAATCCTTAATGAGCAAATAGGTCGGTACCAAACCACCGCTGAAGAACATCGTGACCATAAAAATCCCCATAAACAGATTCCGCCCAACAAAATCTTTCCGACTGAGCGCATAGGCGGCCGGGATGGTCACCGCCAGGTTGACCAGCGTACCTACAACGGTATAGAGAATGGTGTTCCCGTAGCCGGTCCAGATTTGCGGATCCCGGAACACCCGTTCATATCCTTCAAAGGTAAGGCCCATCGGCCATAACCACATTTCCCCGGAAGAGACGTATTTCGGGGTACTGACAGAGGCGCTGATGATGTAAATGATCGGATAGGCGACGATGACCAGCGCCAGGAACAAAAACAGATAGTTACATGCTAGAAAAATACGATCTCGCCGAGTTTCCTTAATTGCCGATACCACATGTCCCACTCCTTTCTTCTACCATAGGCTGTTTTCACTGACGCGCCGAACGATCTGATTGACGGTGACAAGTAATATCGCGTTAACAACCGAGTTGAACAAGCCAACCGCCGTGGAGAAGCTGTACTGCGCATCCAGCAAGCCTGACCGGTAGACGAACGTCGAGATGACGTCGGAGGATTCCATGTTCAGCGGGTTTTGCAGCAACAGGATTTTCTCGAACCCAACGCCGAGCAGACTCCCCATATTCAGAATCATCAGGATTGTAATGGTGGGCAGAATCGCCGGAATATTGATGTACCGAATCCGCTGCATACGCGATGCCCCATCCAGAATCGCCGCTTCATGAAGCCCCGGATCAACCCCGGTTAATGCGGCTAAGTAAATGATCGTGCCCCAGCCGGTTCCTTGCCATACGTCAGACAACACATACACAGTTTTGAACCAGCGAGGATCGGACAAGAAATCTGGAGGCTTAATGCCAAACGCTTCAATCAAGTTCACGATCATCCCTGTGGAAGGCGTCAGGAACGTAATGATCATCCCCGCCATAACAACCATCGAGATAAAGTGTGGTGCATAGGTTACGGTCTGAACCGTTCTTTTGAAGAAGCCGTCCTTCACTTCGTTAAATGCTAACGCTAGAATAATCGGGAGCGGGAACCCGACCGCCAGCCCGTACAAGCTGATCCCCAGCGTGTTCCACAGCAGATCCCAGAAATAATAAGAATTAAAGAAACGGACAAAGTGATCGAAGCCAACCCATGGACTGCCCAAAATTCCGTTCACGGGAATAAAGTTTTTAAAAGCGATCTGAATCCCGTACATCGGCACATAGCTAAAGATCAGAATGCTTAATAATGCAGGTGCGATAAAAATGTACAATTGCCAATTCCGGAGGATTTTTGTCCTGAGTTTTCGTTTGGCAGCGATTTGGGGTATAGGCCTGGTGTCGATCGCGGTTGGTGCGCTTTTCTGCATCGGCGATTCCTCCTTTTTTTTCTGAAGTGTAATGGGGCCGCCGGGCTTTCGTAAATATGTCATTTTACTTTGCGATAACAAAATGCCGCAGCAAATTTAACAAATTGATTGATTTTCATCTCTTTTCATGTAAATTTCATGTAAGTAAAATTAACAAGAGGTAGTCCCGACAGATGGCTTGGAATGTGTATTTTTTTACGGTTCATGCCGCAATTTACGCCGAAGAAAGCCTGAGACAAGCCTTAGCAAGCAAAAATAACATGTGATTCCCGCCCCGTCCCGCTACTTTCTTCCCTTGCGTTATCCGTAAAACTCCTTTACGTTTTATATAAGAAAAACGTCTATCGACGTACATTCAATGCAGACAGACTTTTTGATATCCAAAAAATAAATAGAGCGGGCGAGGGGGGCAGACGTAACGTGAAGCTGAATTACTTCAAGTCGAAGCTTTTTCAAAAATACACCTGGTCTTACTTGTTCATGCTGCTGGTTCCACTTGCATTGTTATCGGTCTTCATCTATAACAGCGCGGTCCGCAATCTCCGCTCCGAAATCGAACAATCGCATCTGAACCAGTTGACACAGGCCAAGACGATCGTGGACAGCCATGTCCAGCAGCTCAGCGATATCGCTTCGCGGGTTGCTTATGACGATCAACTGGCCCGTTATCGCGTGCATGATCCGTATTACAGCTTAGAGGCGATCAATGCGCTCAAAAATTACAAGGCGACCAGTCCGATTATTGGGGAAATGTTCTTATACTTCCATGGCGATGAGAGGATTTATTCCACCGCCGGGATGACAAGTCTGGACGTGTTTCACGAACGTTATCATTTTTTGAACTGGGACGACTCTACACTGGTGGAGGAACTTAATACCATCAAGTTCCCTGTCATTCACTCCACCGAAAGGTTAAACAAGAACGGAACGATACAGAATTCGGTCTTGGCTTATCTCGTTCCGATTACACCTAACAACCCGAACCCGCACGGAACATTAATGTACCTGATCCCAAAATCGGAGTTGACCCGACTCATCGATACAATCCTTGGCAACTATGAAGGATCCTCTTACATTTTCGATAACCATGGTCGTGTCATGGCATCCAAAAACAATCAAGAACAACCGCTTGAGGGATCGGACCTGCAGCAATTAGTTTCGCTTTCAACAGGAATCCACAGCATTGAACTGGGCGGGGTATCGCATTCCGTGGTTTCGGCCAAGTCAGAGACCAACGGCTGGAATTACGTCACCTTGATGCCGAGCTCACAGTTCCTTGACAGCGTGATGCATCTGCGCAGCTTGATGATTTTGCTGCTGGCTGTGCTGACTGTCGTCGGAACCTTGGCAGCACTGATCTTGGCGCGGCGTCAGCTTCATCCCATCCTTGATCTCGTCAAGTTTGCCGATTCCAAATCGAAGCTCGGCGGACTGACCGCCGAACCGCACAAAGCCGGCAACGAGCTGGACCGCATCCGTACGGCGCTCCAGGAATACAGCTCGCGCGCCGACCTGCAGGAGCCGTATGCACGCAACCATTTTCTATTGATGCTGCTGAAATACGGAAATGCCCGCAGCCTGATGCCGGAGCTGTTAAGCTCGCTGGAGATCAACCTGAACAAGGCCCGTTATTTCGCCATGATTGTCGGCCGGGATGAAGCGGCGAAGAGCCGGCTGAACAGCCACGATTGGCAGGAAATGATCGGACGGCTGGCCGCGGCGGAAATCCCTGAATATAGCGCATGCCTTTACAGCGTGGAGCTGCCTAAACCCGGGCAAATGGCCCTGATCGTTGGCTTTGACAAGGTCGATTCCTGGTCCGGGCCCGACCAGTTCCGCCGGCTCGTCCACCGTATCCACGACAACCTGCTGGAGCATTTCCGGATTGACCCTGTGATTGGGGTAGGCACGTATTACAACGATCCTGATCAACTGAACCAATCGTTTATTGAGGCTTGCTCAGCATTTGAATCACGGATGTTTACCGGGCATGGCAGCATCACCTTCTTCGAGAAGCTGTCGCATTCGCCGGACGAAACGTCCTGGGTGCCTAAGAACGAGCTGCTGAAGCTGTCCCAGAGCTTAAAGCAAGGCAGCTACGAAGTGGCGGCCCAAACGATCAGCGAGGCGATGAAAGTGCTGCAAAATCCGGAACTGTCCGTCGAAATGAAGCGCTGCATCAGCTTTGACATCTTGAATACGATTCTGCGGACGGGAATGGAGATGGACATCCGCGATTGGACCTACGAAATCCCAAGCTCCGATGCGTTTAATTCCTTGCAGGAGCTGGAGCGCCATTTCCTCAGCCTCGCTTCGCGGATCTGCGAGTTGGCGCTGCATAACGAACGCAAGGAAGAGCATTCCCTGATGGACCGGATTATCGCCTACATCGACAGCAATTATATGGATCACTCGTTAAGTCTGGAGGCCATCTCCTGCAAATATTCGATTTCAGTATCGCATTTCAGCCGCTCCTTCAAAGATCAGATGGGGATCAATTTCGTCCAATACATCTGGCAAAAACGGATGATGGCGGTGATGAACGATCTGACGTCCACCAACGATTCGCTGAAGGACATTATCCAGCGGGTCGGCTACCTCGACACGCCTAACTTCATCCGCAAGTTTAAGAAGGAAACCGGTTTAACTCCCGGCCAGTACCGCAAGCTGTATTCCCAGGCGGAATCCAGCAATCCGCCGATTTCGGACTCGGCCGATGCCGGGTAAGACGGTTGTTCCCGAATTACAAAGAAGGCTGCCTAAGCACTCAAGCTTTAGGCAGCCTTCTGGAATTGACGTTTTTGATTATTTCCCACAGCATTTCTTGTACTTCAAACCGCTTCCGCAAGGGCAAGGATCGTTGCGGCCAATCTTGTTCGACCGGGCTTGCTTGACGACATACCCGCGAATGACAGGTCTCGCTTGCGAGCTTCCGGAAGGGTCCTGCATCCGGCGCAGCTCGTCCAACGTGTGTCCGGCATTGGACCACATCCGGGTGTGGTCGTATACGTCACCGATGAGGGCTACCGCTTGCTGCACCTGCTTCTGCGACAAGAAGTCCAGATCCCGACGTTCGAATTCGTAGAGCAGATCCTGCAAGGAAGCTTCCATCGAACAGCCGAGCTGAATGTCGTCCACTAAATACTCCGCGCTTTCCGAATCCAAATGAAACTCTTTCGTTACGAACTCCCGCAACGCTGTCAGTTGCGGAGTCATCTCAAAGTAGTCTTGATCCGCATATTTAAGCAGCTCTTGCGCTTCCGGCACATAGTAAGGCTTCCCTTTTACTTTCCCCTTGAGATCCTCAAATTCTTTGTCCTCCATGTCCAAGGAGGCAATATATCCCTGACGCGGCTCAAAATACTGATCCGTCCGGAGAAGGAATTGGTTCATCTGTTGCAGCAATTCTTCTTCCGTGATGGATGCATGGCTGTTCTGCGCGTTATAGATTTCCGTCAGCTTCGCGGGTTCGATGATTCCATACAGATTAATCGCCGCCATCAAGTAATTGTAGACCCGGTGGCTTCGTTCCAGCGCCTGCCGGAGAGCCGGTTGATCCAGCTTCCGGAAGGCGGCCTTCACTTCGTCTGGAATCACTAGGTGCAACTGATTGTCAGTGAAAAACGTAAACAGCAAGCCGCGATCCAGGAAATAGTAGTAGTATCCGAAAGGTGTCGCGTTGCTTGGTTGGCAGGAACCATCCAACACCGAGGCGAACAGCTCCCACTCCATTGGTCTGCTGTTGAGTAAAGCGAACTCCAGCGATTCGGGATTTTCGATGCTTGCTTGAACGGCTGCGGCCAGTTCCTCCTTCTTCATCTTGGAGCGGCCAGGAATGCTATATACGGCGGCTAACGCCGCCAGCCGGGTCTTGGTCAGACTGGGCAAGATATCCGCCAGCTGATGCATCACCTCGCCAATCATCGCATGCTGAATATTGTTCTCCACCAGCAGTTGGTTCATCTGATCATTCATGTAAAACTACTCCTCTTCATTTCATTCAAACGGATATTTCAGTCCCCATTGCCCGCGAATCTGATCCATCAAGCGCAGGATCGCCAGCGATTCATCGAGCGAAATGTCGCTGCTTTCGGTCAACCCGGCGTTCAGGGCCAGACCGACGGCTTCCGCCTCATAGGCATAACCTTTAAAGGTCCGATCATCGGTCACGGTCTCAGGTTCTTCCCCATCTACATACAACGTGGCTGTAGTCGCGTTAAGGAACCCGGGAATGTAAATCTTGCCGTTCGTGCCATGAATATAAGCATCGTTGCCGATCGCCAACCGCACGGCGCCATTTAAGGAAGCGACAGCCCCATTTTCGTAGGTCAACAATACGGAGAAGTGCTCATCGACCCTGGTTTCCCCGAGATGCGCCGTACTTTGGATGCTTTGCGGGTGCGGCCCCAGCACCATCGACGCAAAGGAAACCGGGTAGATGCCGGCATCCAGCAGCGCCCCGCCGCCAAGCTCGGGGTTCAGCAGCCTTCCGGCCGGATCCCAGCCGGCGCGGAAGCCAAAGTCCGCTTTCACCAAGCGCACTTCGCCGATCCGTCCAGCCGCCAGCCATTCCCGCACACGGCGGATGACCGGCAGAAACCGCGTCCACATCGCTTCCATCAGGAACAGCTTGTGTTCGCGGGCATAGGTAACCAGTTCCTCCAATTCGGCGGCATTAACCGTAAACGGCTTCTCGCATAAGACGGCCTTCCCCGCACGCAGCGCCATCATCACATTGTCCTTATGGTAAGGATGCGGTGTAGCTACATAGATGGCATCCACTTCCGGGTCAGCGACCAGTGCCTCATAGCTTCCATAAGCTTTAGGAATCCCGTATTTTTCAGCAAACGCCTTGGCCTTCTCCAGATTTCTCGAACCGATGGCATAGGCTTCGCCGTTGCTCGCATGCGCCAAATCCCCCGCAAACGATTCGGCAATTCCCCCAGCCGCTAAAATTCCCCACTTGATTGTCGCCTCTCCCATTCGTTCCTTCCTCCTTTGCTCGACTCACCTTTCATTCATTATACCTGCTAACCCGCCGATGGGGAAACGGAACGAATTGGAGCGTCCGATATGCTATAATCAATAGACGCGGGAAGGACAAGCCCCCGCAATTTCGCCATTTGAGAGGTTGGGCAGCATGCTGACATTTGAGCAGAAACTGGAAATCTTCAAATCATTCCCTGAGCTGGAACAAAGAAACGTATCGCTGGGCCGGGTAAATTTCCACTATGAAGGCAGCGTTTATGATAAAAAAACCGTTGTCTACCACCTACACCCCAACGGGAACGGGTTTGTATACGCCGGGCTGTTGGACGGGTATGAGACCGATGCCAAAGGATTCGTAAATATCCGGGACATGGCAGAGCCGGAGTTACGTCGCCTGGTCGAGGCGTCCATTGCCTCTTTGTCCGTCCGAAAGGACGAAGACAGCGTTTCATCCCCTGCTAACTCCAGAGCTAAAGACGGTTCCCTGCACAACACCTCAACCGGGGGGATATGGGTGAATGCCAAAGGTGAGAAGCTGACACTCAAATATGAGGATGATTTGTGGTATATCTACTCCGGATTAAGCCTGGAGATGGCTTTTGAAACCCGTGAGGAAGCCGGGGAATATTTAGCGGAGGAAGGCTTTTCCCCATTTAAAGGATAATAACTGAAAACTCAAGTGACCGACCATGCCTTACGGGGCATGGTTTTTCGTTGATTTTCAAAAAAAGTTTGAATTTGTTCAATAAATTGTTTGATTTTTGACACAAAATGTTCAATAATTAAGTCAGACACAATTTGTTCACATTTTTATGAGTCCAGTGAAACGTAAAGGAGCGAATCCTCATGTGGCAACCGGAGAAATTGAAAGGCAACGCTTTTCTATGGATTGTGGGACTGGGTGCTTTTTATGCGGTGTTCTATACCGTGTTTACCCTGCTCTCGATTCACGGTTAATAGTCACGTTTTTTTGTAACCGCTGCCATGGGCTTGGGCGATCTGCCTGATCCCGTATATGGTGAATGTCAAACATCTACCGCCGAGCCAGTGAGGTCTTCCTCCCTTGCGAAGCGGTGTTTTTGTTTTTGCCGGTTAAGAAAAGCAAGGTATAATACGTTACGTGGCCGTGATCGGCACTAGGATCAACTTATGTTAAGGAGTTATCGACTTGAAAAATCTGCTTGTCACCGGTTACCGCGCCCATGAGCTCGGTATCTTCAACCAGAAGCATCCTGGCATTCCCTATATCCGCCAAGCGATGATCAATCGCCTCATTCCCTTGCTCGAAGAAGGGTTAGAATGGGTCATTACCCCTGGCCAATACGGCGTGGATCTGTGGGCCTGCGAAGCTGTTTTTGAGTTGAAGAAGCGGTATCCTCAGCTGAAATGCTCGATCATCACCGCCTACAGCCGTCAAGAAGAGAAATGGAGCGACGAGAAAAAAGACTACTATTCGCAAATTCTGCGCCAGGTCGACCATTACGCAGCCGCAAGTAAGGAGGGGTACCTTGGTCCTTGGCAGTTTACAGGCCGGGACGAGCTGCTGTTCCGCAAGACTGACGGCATTCTGCTCGTTTATGATGAGGAGGCGGGCGAGGCAAGTCCGAAATATTTCAAGGAACGAGCCTTAAAGAAGCAAGCCCAGGACGGTTACGTCTACATCAACATCGGCTCCGAAGAAATTCAAGCGATCGCCAACGAAGAACAGGAGCGGGCTTACGTTGACAGCGATCTCCATCCGGAGGATTTGGGCCCTGCTCTCAATGATTATTACTAACAATTGATTATTATTTCTACTTTCAATTCACAAAAGCTCCCATTCATCGGTCGAATGGGAGCTCTCATAATGAATTTATAAAAATTTTAGCTACATAACCTTTTTAACTCAGATTCTAAGGAGTCAATTATTTTTAATTGTATTCTTTGATATCCTCCTCTTACAAACATTGGCATACTACCACCTAAATCTTCATCAAGAAACTTGTAGTATGTTGGCTTATTTTTATCATCCAATGCAAGATGATGGGTAGAGTGTCTGTACAACTTTATTTTATGTAAAATCTTTTGTAAGTCAGGATACTCATTTTTAAATCCATTCCAGAAATAACCCTTTAGATTATTTCGAGTCCAATAATTTTCAACATTTTCAACAAGTGATTTATTAATAAGATTGAAAAAATCTTTATACATCTCCTCATTTTTAACGAGTCCATAACTAACTAATTTTTGTACATCCGGAATAGCATCTTCTTCTAGCCACCCAATGTTGTTTTTCTGTTTTATAGTATCATCAAATTGGTAATATAAACTAATAATACTCAGCATTTTCTCTCTATACCATTTCTCATTTATATCTTTTGAGATATTCGTTTGTACTCTTCTTAAGCCGTTTATTCTCTTTTTTATAAGACTAATAGCATCTTCAGAATGTATTTTGTACCCATACTCAGCAAAACATGCCTTACTATGAACTAAATTCAACTCAGTTTTACGGAAATCAGAAACAACCGCCGTAGTATCATCTATCATCAGTATTTTTGAATCAAAGCATGGATAATTAGAAACTGTTATTTTGTTGATATTTAACAATTTTTCACATTGTCTCTTTTGATATCCATTTGTAAATTCCCTACCAGTAATGAAAACCTCCACATTTACTCCTCGGCTAGAGCATTTTGCTAAAGTTTCAATAAAGTAATCTGATATTTCAGCCATATCAACCAGAGGTAACGAGATACAAACATTAGTTCTCGCTTCACTTAGCAACTTTTCCCACTCTTCTGATAATACTCCTATATTCATTTCTTGAGATTCATCTAAATTAGGTAACAATTCACTAAGAAGGTGAGATTTATTATCTTCGAAGTATGAACTCATATTTATTTTAATTACAGATGATCCTGAGTTATCGAGTTCTAAGATACAATCTTCGTAATTTTCCATTCTCTGCCACCCATCAAAGACCATATATCTAAAGTTCTTGTCTCCACTGAAGTCAGCAAAAATTAATAAGAATAGACGCTTATAGTTAGTTGCTTTCGCAATAACATTGTGTAGTCCCATTAACTCCATTTCATCTTCGTCATTATTCAATTTTCTTAATTTTCTAATAGTTTGTTTTAGTTTCCTCAGATCTATATTTTCAATGTTAGGAATATCTATTAGTGGCATAACTGATTTAAGTCCTAACTCCCTAAGAGATCTACTTGACATCATATTTGAGTTATCTACTTCGATATTACCGTTCAACCCATTTATTGCAACATTCACTTCTAATATTTCATAGTTATCTAGTTTATAAGTTTCTAAATACTCTCTCCCTTTCTTTGTTAATACATTAGATCTATCGATTAATTCCTTTGACAGAAGGTTATACCAAGACTGTTCTATTAATTCCCTTGGAAGCCCCATTACACTACTGATATCATCAAAAGATAAATTTAATGTGGAATATCTAAGTACAAACTCATCTACAACCGCTAATCGTTTTTTTGATACCATTGAGCAATATAATTTCCGCCTAAACATTGGTATACCTATTTCGCAATATCCAACAAGCTTAAATCCTGGAAACTCCGAGCTATTATTTTTTACATGTTTCTCTAGGAACATTATCTTAGGTCCTCCAATAAGCAATTATTAGGATAGTTTCGAATGAAATCAATGACATCTACAAATGGATTTCTACCAATTACTCGAGCTCTTTCCGCAAATTTCGCATCACCGACTAATATTAAACATGTTTTCCCTCTAGAAAGGGCAACATTTAAACGTCTAGCATCATCCAAAAATCCAATTTTACCCTTGGAGTTGTTCCTTACAATACTATATATAGCTATATCTGATTCCGATCCCTGAAACGCATCAACGTTATTGATTTGAATCTTCAGGTTTTTCCATTTTTTATTATCATTTGGTTGAACCAAATTAGTTATTATTGATCTTTGAGCATCATAACCTGATATAACCGCTACAGATGCTTTAATATTCTTTTCACCGTAAATATTTTCGATCTCAGATAACAATTTTGATATAACAGTGGCTTCAGCATCATTTCTCTTTGATACACCCACATTTTGCTCAATGTTATTAGCTAAACCATGAGTATTTAGCCATATAATAGTTTTAGGCCACCAATCTAAAAAATGTTGTCTCTCTTGAGGTAATTTTTTTGAAACTATATTTTCTGTAGGATAAAAAACATCATTAATTAATTGTCCGATTGTAGGGTGCATCCTAAACTGTGAAGTAAGGACAATTTTTGCTTCATCTGAAATTCTTTCAAAAAGCTCTTCAAATAAACTCTTTTCCAGATCGCTTTTTCTGAGTCCCTTTTCTTCTTTCTTATATTGTTCAATATTCGAATTGACTACAGGAGGTAACTGCTTGTGATCTCCAACTAAAATAATTTTTTTCCCTCTAACTAACGGTACAAGTAGTTCAGGAGTAGTAGCTCTTGCTGCTTCATCAACAATAACCCAATCAAATGCCATTTCGTTTAAAATATGACGAGAAGCTATTCCGAGACATGTTGCTGCAACTACTGAGGCATTCTGGGCAAAGATTTCATCAAATTCATCTAAATTCCCTAAGCGTTTATGCCATTCTCTGGTAATATTGGTCAACTCATATAATTTCTTCTCGTTTTTATTTAATGTAAGTGTACTGTGATCTTGCTCTAAATTTTCGTTAAATTTTTCAATCTGACTCATCTTTTCACCAATTTGTTCCTCGCTTAAAGTAAAATTAGATTCTAAATAAATTTGGAAATTTTTTTTAGAGGTCTCTCGAACTTGCGCAACCCATCTATTTACTTGATTTGTCATCAATAACGATTCGGATTCTTCGGAGATCTTTTCTAATCTTCCCACTCTAATTGCTTTGTGTTTGCCAATATGTTTTACAATATTAGCAAGTGCATGATCGACAGCAACATGTGATTGTGAGGCAAGTAAAATTCTCGCTTCAGGATCCTCTTCCAATATTTTTAAAATTATTTCAGTAATTACTGTCGTTTTCCCTGTTCCTGGCGGCCCTTGTATTAAAAATACATCTTTTGTTGATAGTGCCTTATTAACTGCTACTTTATTAGAAAAATCAAGAGTCTGTATAAAATTTTTCCGCTCTATAATAGAATTCATCGTAGCCAACTCCGGGTCGCGGATTATTTCAATCAAATTAGGATTAACGGTACGACCATCCGTTACAGCTCTGGTAGCGTTTTGTAATCTTTTTAGACTCGCCTCAGCTTGAACTAAATCTAATCCAAGCTTTCCTCTTGTGGAGATTTCCTCTAAATTTACATTTGGTTTAATATTTATAATAACATTGTCTTGTTCAATGCTATCAAGCACTCCCACTGTTATTTGGCTTGTACCATTTTTTGAAGTTAGTTGAATCAAATCATTTTTCTCTAGGCCAACATCAGAATTATCAACTGTAACTACAAGTTTTCCAGACATTTCATCATAGATAAAATTTGAGTATTTACATAGTCTTTTCTTTTCTTGAATTATTAATTTTTCATCTTGTAGGTAATCATCCCATTTTTTAAGTAGCTTATTCTCCTCATCTTCCCTCGCCTTACTTACCTTTCTTTTCCTTTCCTCGTCATTTACATGTAGTAATACCTGACTGAGCGCCTCAGATCTTTCCATTTCTTGCATGTTTTTTACAACAAACCACTTAGCATAAACTCTGATGCCGCGCCGTAATTCTTGCTCTTTTAAGTTAAAATCATCATCTAAGTTGTTAATTAAACCAACAATAAAACAACTTTGGTCTGGTGAAAGCTTACAATGATATTTCAACGAATTTCCGATTAAATAGTAGTTGTTATTATTTTTGTAAATAACAGACTGTTCTAAATCATTAGAAATGAAACTAATTGCACTCTCAATGTTCATTTGTCTAATTTTTCCTAAAGAGTACAAATCCTTTGATATTTGACCTTTTATTTTTAAATACAACTTTGTTCTTCTGGATAATAAATTCATGTACTCCGACCTAACTACATTTATTATCTGATGTATATTATCAGGTCTCTTACTAGAATCATTTTGTAATAGTAAAGTAAGCAATTCTTTAATAGAATTAGAGCAATTAATCGGATCAATTTTCGTTAGTAATGAGCCTTTATCTTCTGGTGGGTCTTGGGCTGTTAATAAATAATAAAATAGGCAACCAACGGAATAAAAATCACTCGTAAAGCTTATATTACCTCGTAAAAGTTGTTCCGGCGAAGCATATGCTACCGTCATCATGTCCTTTAAAGTTTGATTATTATTATAAGTTACACCAAGAATTTTGCTGATTCCAAAATCAATAATTTTGACATTCTCAAAAATATCAACAAGTACATTGGTTGGTTTTAAATCTCGATGTACTACCTTGTTCTTATGGGCTTCAGATAATCCAGAAAGTATGTCTAACATTATTTTTATTTTCTTTTCATAAGAAATATCAGGATTATTATTTATGTATTGATATAAATTGTCTGCCTCAAACCATTCTGTAACAATATAGAATAAATTATTTTCAACTCCTGAATCTTTATATGTAATTATATTTTCATGTCGAATACGGGATAAAGACTCGGCTTCCCTTCTAAAAAGCTCTTTTACTAGAAGTTGTTCATCAGCATTACTAAATCTAAGTATCTTAATCATAACTTCTTCTTCATCGTTTCTAATGTCAATTGCACTCCATATTTCTGTCGTAGCTGCCTTATATATTTCAGTAACAAGTTGATATCTTTTCGAAATTAACAAATCTATTCCTCCCTTGCATACTACTTTTGGTTTATTATCGAAATATGTCACTAGGCTAAATATACTACATTCATCCAATATATCCCATAAAAAAATATTCATTTATCGTTGAATAGACTATAAACTACCCAATAAAAGTCACCTTCCGCCCGCCTCCAGACTACACTAATAGCGTAAATCGCTTTCAGTGCAACACGACGTTTGCATAGCAAAGGAGGTATTCCCATGGGCGAAAGGCAACCCCCTACCGTTGCTTATTTCAGCATGGAGTACGGTCTTCATTCCGATTTTAAAATGTATGCGGGGGGACTAGGCATCCTCGCCGGCGATTTCATCAAAGGGGCCAAGGACATCGGCGCTCCCCTCGTCGGCATTGGCATTAAGTGGAAGCAAGGATATACCGACCAGCGAATCGGTGAGGATGGACGGCCTTACGATACGTTTACGGATCATGAGTATGAATTTCTGGAGGACACCGGCATTACCGTCACGGTGACGATCAAAAATACCGAAGTTCCTTGCAAAGTATGGAAAACCGAACAGTTTGGCAATAATCCGCTCTATTTACTGGATACCGACCTCCCGGGCTGCGGGAACGGCTGGATTACCGCCCGCTTGTATGGCGGCGGCTTCGGTGAGGAAAGAATTGCCCAGGAAATTGTGCTGGGCATCGGAGGCGTAAAGGCGCTTCGCGCACTGAACATCCCGGTAGAGGTGTACCATTTCAACGAGGGGCATGCGGTCTTGGCCGCCACGGAGCTGATTCGCGAAAAAATGCAAGCCGGATTCACCTTCGAATCGGCTTGGCGGAATACCCGTGAATCCGTCGTCTTTACGACGCATACGCCGGTTAAGGAAGGCAATGAAGCCCATGGGCTGGATCTGCTGGAGACGATGTCTGCCTACAACGGGTTAAGCCGCGACCAGATGGAGCGGATTGGCGGCAACCCGTTTAACATGACCGTTGCTGGTCTGCGGCTCGCACGCCGTTCCAATGCGGTAGCCGCCTTGCATGCGGAGACCGCAAACCGCATGTGGAAGGACGTGGCCGGTCGCTCGGAGATCATCGGGATCACGAACGCGATCCACCTGCCGACATGGGCCGACCCGCGGATTCTCCGCGCTTATGACGAGGGCGGCGATCTATGGGCCGTCCACATGGAGTTAAAGCGCGAGCTGATCGATTTGATCCGCGAGCGCTCGGGAGTGGAGCTGAACCCGGAGCGGCTGCTGATCGGGTTCTCGCGCCGGGCTGCGCCGTATAAGCGCAGCGACCTAATCTTTTCCCGGCCAGACCTGATCTCACCTTATCTTGAATCAGGACGGATCCAGCTCGTCTTCTCCGGCAAAGCTCATCCGAATGACGAAACGGGCAAGCGGATCGTCAGCAACCTGGTCGCGATGATGAAGCGATATCCTGGCAGCGTCGTGTTTCTGGAAAACTACGACATGACGATCGGCGCCAAGCTGACCCGCGGCGCGGACGTTTGGCTGAACAACCCGCGCCGGCCGCTGGAAGCGAGCGGCACCTCGGGGATGAAAGCCGCCGTCAACGGCGTGCTGAACTGCTCGATCCTCGACGGCTGGTGGCCGGAGGCCTGCCTGGACGGCGAGAACGGCTGGCAGATCGGCGACGGCTTCGAGTCGGCCGACCCGGACGAGCTGGACCGGCATGACAGCGCAGCGCTCTACGACACGCTGCTCAACCGGGTCGTGCCGGCCTACTACGAGGATCGCCCCCGCTGGGTGCAGATGATGCAGCGCAGCATCGAAACCACCCGCGAGGCATTCTCAACCAAGCGGATGCTGGAGGAGTATTACCGGAAGCTGTATATGCGGTGAGAGCGGTGGATGCGGCGAAAGCAGTGGTGAACGTGACAATAGCGGTGGATGCGACGGATGGTGAGCTTGGCGAGAGCGGTGGTGGATGAGGTGTGATTGTGAATGCGGCGGATAAAGCTGCAACGCAGTGTGAGGGGTTGCACTTGCACCGTTTTTTGGTGTGGATGTGACTTCCCCTCTTACACCGTTGTTTATCTCCTCCAAACCGTTATTTACTGGTATGGATGCGGCTCCCCTCCTCGCATCGTTATTTTATCGTTATTTATTTGGTGTCGATGCAGCTCAACTTCCCCTTCGAACCGTTGTTTATTGGTATGGGTGCGCCCACACTCACCTTCCACACAATGTAGTTCGTCTCCACTTCCCTTCCGCACCAAATGTATGCGAAAAATCGAATACATTTCAGCGTTTTCTGCGGTTTTAAGGGAATGTATATGAAATTTCATATATATTTGCCCAGTTTCGAGAGAATTGATCGAAATCTATATGAAAAACCGAGTATATTCCAAATTTTTCTTCATCCGCACCATTTTGTATATGAAAAATCGAGTACCTTTCCGATATTAGATAGAGTAGCGATTTCCAATATACATAAAAAAAGGAGAAACCACATTGATGAACGAAACGAGCATGTTCTCTCGCAACAATGCAAGACGCCTGTTGCTTCTAGCGCTCGCCCTAGTCTGCCTCCTCTCCGGCGGCATCAGCTGGGCCGCCGCCCCGGCTCCCGCCGCCGCCGCAAGCACAGCGACGGCGGCGCCGGCCAAAAACGTCGTCCTGCTGGACTCAGCCAGCGGACGTGCGTTTGTGCCGAGCCGGGCCTTAGACGGACTGAACGGCATCCACGTTCAGTGGGACGCGGCCCGGCAGCAGCTGACGATCGCGCAGGGCGAAGCCACGTCCGCGATCCTGAAGGCCGGCTCCGCCAAAGCCGAAGTCAATGGCGAGCCGGTCGCCTTAGCCGACGCGCCGTTCACCCTGGCCGGCGCAACCTACGTGCCGCTGCAGTTCGTCAGCGCCACGTTCAATTTGCCGGCGGATTGGGACAAGGCCGCCGGCTCCATTACGCTGGGTCAAGGCGATACCCGCTTGACCCTGCCGTACGCGAGCCGCAGCGCGCTCACCAGCGCCGGCGCCTCCAAAGCGATCGTCAGCGCGCGCAAGACGTTCAAAGTCGGCGGACGTTCCTTCTCCACGCAGATGGTCACCATCTCGCTGATGGATCCGAAGGTCCGCCTAAAGGTCGCGCTCGCTGGCGACGCGGTTGGCAAAGTCGAGGAGCTGAGCAGCCTCGCCAAGCGCCACAAAGCGGTTGCCGCCATCAACGGCACGTTCTTCAACGCTTATACCGATAACGCCTACAAAGCGCCTTACGGCTATATCGTCAGCGGCGGCGTGATGAAGATGAAGGCTTCCGGCGACAAGCGTACGATCTTCACCTATGACTCCAATCTGCTGGCGCGGTTAATCCCCGGCGAAGACTTCAATGATGCCTTTAACGCAGGCACGATGGAAGGAGCGCTTCAAGCCGGTCCACGACTTGTGGTCAATGGCAAAGTGGCCATCGACGTTAAAGCTGAGGGCTTCAAGGACCCGAAAATCCTCACCGGCGGCGGTGCCCGCAGCGCCCTGGGGATCACGCGGGACCATAAGCTGATCCTGCTGACCACCGGCGGTGCCACGATTCCGCAGCTGGCAGAAATCATGAAGCAAGCCGGCGCGTACCAAGCGATGAACCTTGACGGCGGCGCTTCCAGCGGCTTGTATTATAACGGTAAATACCTGACCCAGCCGGGCCGCAAAATCAGCAATGCGCTGATCGTCACCTACCAATAAATAAGCCACCAATTAACTTAACAACGAAGCCTCGGCTAAAGCCACCAAAGGACCGTCAAGCGAACCGAACCAAAAAATACCAAACCTAAGAATCAAACCACAGAACCAAGCCAAACCAAACGAAACGAAAAACGGCACTTCCAAGGAGCTCCCCAACAAAGGAACAGGCTCCTAAGAAGTGCCGTCTTTATTTATCAACCTCTTATCTCAACCCTTTGCGCCGGTTGGAAATGTCGAGCCAAACGGCAAAGACAAGAATCGAACCCTTCACCACGTATTGCCAGAACGACTCCAGCCCCATCAGCGACATCCCATTGTCGAGCGAAGTCATGACCAGCGCACCGATCAAAGCGCCGAGCACCGTCCCCGCGCCGCCCATCAACGATGTCCCGCCGATGACGCAAGCTGCGATCGCATCCATCTCTGCCATGTTCCCGGCGGTGATCGTCGCCGAAGCCAGGCGCGACGTCAAGATAATCGACGCGATGGACGCCAGCAACCCGCTGAGCAGGAAGACGGTCATCGTCTTGCGGCGGATGTTGATACCGGACAGCCGAGCCGCTTCCAGGTTACCGCCAATGGCATAAATGTGCCGGCCGAAGGTCGTTTTGGTGGACAGGAAGAAGAAAATGGCCGCCAGCACGATAACGAAGATGATTGGGAACGGAATGCCTTTATAGGCATTCATCACAAGCACGAAAGCGATGACCAGCAGGGAGAGCGCCGCCATCTTGATCACGTCCACCACAAACGGCGCCACCTCGAAGCCATATTTCTGCCGGGAACGGCGTTTACGCAGCGTACTCCATACAATCAGAGCGATGGCCAAAACCCCAAGGATGATGCCGAATCCCGAGGCAAAATACGCGTTACCTAACAACGCCAGCACTTTATCGGAGACCGGGATTGTCATCGATTTCGTCACGCCCATCAGCGTCCCGCGAAAGACCATCATGCCCCCCAATGTGACGATAAAGGCGGGGATCATTTTGTAAGCGACCAGCCAGCCTTGCACCAAGCCTAAGATCGCGCCAGCCGCCAGCGTTGCGAGAATGACTACAATCGCCGGAAGCTCCAGCCAGTTGCTAAAGATCGCGGCAAGTCCGCCGGTTAACCCCAAGATAGAGCCCACCGACAAGTCGATATGCCCGGCGACGATCACCAGGACCATCCCAATTGCCAAGATCGAGGTCACCGACATTTGCGTAAACAGGTTAGATAAGTTCCGCGGCGTCAAAAAGGTGGGGTCCAGCAGGCCAAAAAACACCCAGATCAACACCAGTGCCCCCACCATCGTGTAGGCGCGCACGTCCATTTTGCCGAACAGGCTGCCCCACAGCGTCGACTTTACCGCCGAACCGTCCGTTTGTTTACCGATTTCCTTTTGAAGCTCCATGTTTATTTCCCTCCTGTTGCGGCTTGCATAATATTTTCTTGGGTCGCTTCGCGCCAGTCGAACTCCCGGACGAATCGGCCTTCACTCATCACCAGAATCCGGTCGCTCATCCCAAGCACCTCTGGAAGCTCCGAGGAAATCATGATGATCGCCACGCCCTGATCGACCAGCTGATTCATCAAATGATAAATCTCATATTTCGCCCCGACATCAATGCCGCGGGTTGGTTCGTCCATAATCAGAATTTTCGGGTCAGACATCAGCCATTTGCCGACGACGACCTTCTGCTGGTTCCCGCCGGACAACGTACCGACAGGGGTTTCCAACGATGCGGTTTTCGTCTTTAAATCCTGCACATATTTCAGACCCCAGCGGATTTCCTCGTTATCGTTAATCACACCAAACTTCGAGACCTTCGCCAACGTCGCCATCGTTGTATTCGTCTTGACGTCCATCCCCATGACGAGACCTTGACGCTTGCGATCCTCGCTGACGAGGGCGAGTCCGGCGCGAATGGCATCGGAAACGGAGCGAATCCGCACCGGTTTGCCTTCGACGAAGACCTCACCTGTCGCCTTGCCGCCGTAAGCGCCAAACAGGCTGCTGACCAGCTCCGTCCGGCCGGCCCCCATTAATCCCGCGATGCCGAGGATTTCCCCTTTGCGCACCTGGAAGCTGACATCCTTAATCACCCTCTGATTCCGCTTCTCCGGATGCCACACGTTATAGTTTCGAACCTCCAGCACGGTATCCGATGGGCGATGCTCCACCCGCGGGTACCGTTCCGTCAGCTCCCGTCCGACCATCAGCGATACGACCTGGTCGTCATTCGTTTCCTTGCGATCCAACGTCGCGATCGTGCGGCCGTCGCGAAGTACCGTAATCGAGTCGGCCAGAGCAAACACCTCCGGCATCTTGTGCGAGATATATACGCAAGACACCCCTTCGCTGCGCAGTTGATTTAGGATGTCCATCAGGATCGCCACTTCACTTTCCGTTAAAGCGGCTGTAGGTTCATCCAGAATCAATATCTGCGTATGCTTGGACAGTGCCTTGGCGATCTCCACCAATTGCTGCTGGCCGATGCCGAGACTGCCGATTTTGGTGTCCGGAGAAATATTCAGTCCAACCCGCTTCAACCATTGCGCCGCATTATGATACAGCTCATCCCACTGGATCACGCCGCGTTTGGTGGGTTCTGCCCCAAGGAAAATATTCTCGCCAACCGTCATCTCCTTCACAAGCGCCAGCTCCTGGTGAATGATGGCGATGCCGGCTTTTTCCGCATCGGCAATGCCTTGGAACTGCTTCTTCTCGCCGCCGATGACGATGTCCCCGCTATAGGTGCCGGCTGGATACAAGCCGCTTAGCACCTTCATCAGCGTGGATTTACCCGCTCCGTTCTCGCCGCACAGCGCGTGAATTTCCCCTTTACGCACTTGGAAGTTTACGCGGTCAAGGGCTTTCACGCCAGGAAACTCCTTGCTGATGTTCACCATTTCCAATACATACATAGGCTTAGCTCTCCTTCATTCGCCTAAGGATCGGCGAATAGCGCGAAACCAAGGAGGCGCCGAAGCGCTCCCTGATTTTCGCCGCTTCCGCCCTAACCGGGTATCCGGTTCGTATTACTTCGGCCATTGATCCTTGGGTACGTTTTTGTACACGTCCTCCAGCTTGTGGAACCCGTCATCAATTACGACATTCAGGCTATCCTTGTTGACTGGAATCGGATCCAGCAACACGGAAGGTACGTCAATCTTACCGTTGTTGACCGTTTTATCGGCTTGGACTTCCTCGCCTTTGGCGGCTGCAACGGCCATTTCTGCAGCGGTGGTAGCAATCGATTTAATCGGCTTGTAGACGGTCATCAGCTGCGTTCCTTCAGCGATCCGTTGAACTGCAGCCAAGTCTGCATCCTGCCCGGATACCGGGATTTTGCCGGCCATTCCTTGGGCGTTTAACGCTTGGATAACCCCGCCGGCCGTACCGTCATTTGCAGCAACTACGCCCTGGATATCATTGTTATTGGCGGTCAGCGCGTTCTCCATGTTCTTCAGCGCTTCCTCCGGCTTCCAGTCCTTGGAGAACTGGTCATAGACGATCTTGATATCGCCTTTCTCCTCCAGCGGTTTCAGCACGTTCATCGCGCCTTCCTTAAACATGTGCGCGTTGTTGTCCGTATCCGCACCGCCGATGTATACGATGTTGCCCTTTGGTGCGGCATCAATGACAGCTTGGGCTTGGAGTTCACCGACCCGAACGTTATCGAAGGAGATGTAGTAGTCAACGTCCGAGTTTCGAATCAAACGGTCATATGCGATGACCTTGATGCCTTCTTTGTGCGCTTTTTCCACGATGGGTGCAGTCGCTTCCGCGTTATGCGCGATGACGACCAATACGTCAACGCCTTGCGAAATCAGCTGCTCAGCTTGGCTCAACTGGGTTGCATCGTCACCGTTTGCCGCAAGCACCTTCACTTCGCCCCCGAGCTCTTCGACTTTAGCGGTGAATAAATCCCGGTCCTTCTGCCAGCGTTCTTCCTTCAGGGTGTCCATGGACATCCCGATCACGATTTTCCCGTCGTCCTTGCCTCCAGCCGCGCTGCCCGCATTGTTCGTTGCGTTCCCGCTGTTGGCGCTGCCATCCGATACAATTCCGCAGCCTGCCAGGGTGGAAGCCAACAAAATGGCCGCCAAACTTAACCGTACAAAATGACTGTGTTTTTTCACTATGCCTACGCCCCTTCTTTTTGAAGAATTGAGTAATGATTGCGCTTACATGAATATCGTAGCACTGCTTCCCTTACTTCGGTTCGGTCAAAGCCTGCACTCGTTTGCGCTTGTTCTGCATTCCTTTGCCATCGGATGTAAATGCTTTCATAATCGATGCTTTCACTGGATTTTTTTGTGCAATCACAACAAAAAAGTCCTTGTCTGGGACAAGGACTCACTGAACTGCACGGAAGCATTATTATTCCGTTTCGATTTGCTGACGATATTCGCTTGGGCTAATGCCGACGGCTTTCTTGAATACCCGGCTAAAATAATTGGGATCTTTGTAGCCTACCTCATAACAAATCTCCTTCAGACTTAACGAGCGCTCGGCGATCAGCCGCTTCGACTCCTCAATCCGCAGTCGGGTGAGATAGTCGCTGAAATTCTCTCCGGTCTGCAGCTTAAACAATTTGCTGAAGTAGTAAGGACTGAGATTCACATATTCCGCCGTTTGCTCCATCGAGATCTCTTCTTTGAACCGCTGGGTGACGAACAGGATCGCCCGCTGCACCACATGCGAACGGCTGTGTTCCTTTCGTTCCCGCAGGCTATCCATCCAGATGCCAAGCCGGTGCAGTACGCGTTCCCGCAACACTTCCGCATTCTCGCAAGCGCGAAGATCCTCAATTAACTCGGGACCGTCCCCTGCCTCCACGCCGCGGCTCAAATAGAGGAGCAGCCCAATTACATCCCCGCGCAGATGCGGAAAATCATCCGAACGCTCCTCCTGCAGGCGTTCAAATAACAGGTTAAAGCGCTCGGCAGCTTCGGCTTTGTCCTGCTGCAGCAGCGCATCCAGCAGCTTCTTCTCCTCATCCAGCGAAATCGCAGGGCTGCCCGAGCTTTCGGCGATATCGTCATAATGCCGAACGCAGACGATATCCTGCTCCTCCGCGCAGACGCGGACCGCTTCGCGGTACGAGCGGCTTAGCCCGTCCCAGCCCTCGCGAACGCCGCCGATCCCAACAGACAGCGGCAGCCCAAAGCGCTCCTCCACCTGGCTGCGCAACCGCTCGCCCCATTCCAGCGCCATCACCCGCTGCTCATACCCCGGCCGTCCCGGCGGCAACGGGATAAACAAAGCAATCTTATGACCCACCACCGGGCTGACAATGCAGGACAACCCCGGCTTCGCCCATTGCTTGACCGCTTCGTAAATCTCCTTCTTAGCCACCTGGAAGCTGGCCCATTCTTTGGGGTTATGCTTCGCAAACGACAGGACCATCGCATAGCCCTTCCGCCACTGGAGGTTCAGCATCCGAGCCAGTTGGTCGGCTTCTACCTCCTGCGCATATTCCAGCATCAACATCAGCGACAGCTCGTTTTCCGCCAGCGGTAATAGGTGAGAGAGCTTCTCCTGCAGGGAGAGCTGCTCATCGCGGGCCCGCTTCGCCTCCTCCGTCTCAGCGATCAGATGCTTCAATACGTCTAGAATTTCTTCCCGCCGGGCCGGCTTCAGCAGATATTCCCGCACGCCAAGCGCCAACCCCTCCTTCGCATAGGCAAAATAATCATGGGCCGTGATAATCACCACCCGAGCCCCCGGTTGACGGGCCATGATCTCCCGTACCGCTTCCAATCCTTGAATCCCGGGCATTTTGATATCCATAAAAATAAAATCCGGCCGTTCCTCCTCCGCCAACTGGATCGCCCTGCGCCCGTTCTCCGCATGAACAAACCGGAACGTATCCGGCATCGCGTGACGGATCATCATTTCCAGACCTTCTCGTTCCAATGCTTCATCATCCGCAATCAGCAAAGTGTACATTTCGGATTCCCCCTTCCCGTCCTATGAAATCCCTATGCGCAGTGGCAGCGTGAACCGGACGGCGGTGCCTGCCCCTTCCTCGCTGTCGATCTCGATTTGTTCCTCACCGTCAAAAAATAAATGCAGCCGCTTGAACACATTATGCGTACCCAGGCCGGTCGAATGCCGTTTACCACCAAATTGCGGAGCGTCTCCGCGCACCGATTGCAGCAGCCGATCCACCGTTTCTCGGCTCATGCCAACCCCGTTATCGCGGATTTCGATTTCGACCCGATCCTCCTCGCCAAGGCGAATTGCCAGCTCCAGCACAGCCCCTTCCTCCATATGCTCGATGCCGTGAACAAAAGCGTTCTCCAGAATCGGCTGAAGGGTTAAGCAAGGAACTCGCCCGTCCAATGCCCGTTCGTCGATGTTCATCTTGAAGGCAATCCGATCGCGGAAGCGCGCCTTCTGGATGTTCATGTATTCCGTCACATGGGCCACCTCCTCCCGAAGCGGGACCGCCTGGTCCAGCTTCTGCAGGTTGTAGCGCAGCAGGCGCGATACGGAAACAGCCAGATCGCTTGTCTTAGTTGCCCCTTCGAGATAGGCGAGCTTGGAAATCGAGTTTAACGTATTAAATAGAAAATGCGGATTGATCTGGCTTTGCAGCGTCTTGAGCTCCAGCTCCTTCACCAGCCGGTCCTTCTCCAAGTTGTTAATATTCTCCGCCATCAACTGCTGGATATTGTCGATCATCCCGTTAAACGCCCGGCACAAAATACTGATCTCATCGTTGCTGTCGCTCTCCGGCGCCTTCGTGTCCATCCGCCCCTTAGAAATCTGTTTGGCGGTCGCGACCAGCCGGCGGATCGGATTGGTAATGCTGCGTGACAGCCAAATCGCCAGCAGAATGCTGAATGCCGCTGCCGTCACCACCAATAGAATGCCCAGCTTGTTCAGATTTCCGGTCGCGTCCATCATCTCTTCGTAGATCGGTTTATATTGCTCCAGCTCCAAGTCGACCAGCTCCTGCGCCTCCTCGCGGATAAAACGCTGTGTCTGCTCCGCTTCGATATAAGCCCCGGCCATCGTATCGGAATCCTCGTAGCTAATCCGCTCAATCATCGCCTCGGCCTGCTCCAGGAAGGTGTCGATCAGGTTGCGATAATTGGCGAGGGCCAGGTCGCTGCCGCCAATCGTCCGGAGCCCGTCGAGATCCGATCGCAAGGACTTGACCGCATTCAAATGCTTTACGACTTCGGNCAAGCTCTCCTGATCCAACTGCATAATGAATCGGTTCATCGACCGCATGTTCTCCCCCACCTCGTAGGAGATCTCTTTGTACAACAGAATGCGCTTCATCATCAGGTGATAGCTCTCTTGAACACTCTTTCCGCTTTGGAACAGGAAGAAGGACACCGAACTCATCACCAGCACCAACAACGGAATAAACAGAAACAATTTACGGCGGATGCTCATAAACTCTCGCCCTCCTCCACGTTGTGCGCATTTAGCACTTTCACTTCCGTGAAGTAGGCCTTCTTCAGCGCTTGTCCCCCGAAGTGCTCATAGAGCAGCCGAACCGCCGTTTCTCCCATCAAAAAAGGCTGCTGCGCCACCGTCGCTTCAATCTCCCCTTTGCGAATAGCCTCCAGCGTTTCCTTCTGATTGTCAAAGCCGATGATCGTCAGGTCGTCGCGGTTCTTGGCAGCCTGCAGCACGCCAAGCGCATCGGTTGCACTGGTACCGACCATAATGGTGATCTCGGGATGGTTCCGAAGCATGTTAGCCGCCTGCTGAATCGCCTCCATGTGGGAGATGTTCGAGCTGCGAACGTCCACAATCTCCAGCCCCTCGTACGCCGCGACGATTTTCTTGAGCCCGTCCAGTCGCTGCAGCTGGTTGGCGGCCTGATCACTGCCGATGATCACGCCGATCTTGCCGATGCCGCCGGTCGTCTCTACCACAAGACGCCCCAACCGCTCGCCCGCGGCTAAATTGTCAGTGCCGACATAAGTCAGCCGCTGGCTGTTTGGCGCGTCGGTGTCAATGGTCACAACGGGGATGCCACGGCGTACCGCCTTATTGATGACTGGCGTAAACCGCTCTTCATTTAACCCCTGCACAATAATTGCATCGACGCGGGCGGCGATCGCTTTTTCCAGCAAATTCAGCTGTTCCTCCATGTTGTTGCGCACCGGTCCCGTGAACTCAATGTCGATGCCGTATTTCTCCGCTGCCTCCGCCGCCCCTTTCTCGACCATTTCCCAATAGGGATGATACCGCTCCTGCTCGATCAGCACGATATGATAGCGCGGCTCACCGCTCGCGGGCTGCCCTTGCAGCTCTTTAACAATGCTGCCCATCTTCCCCGAGTACCTCGCAAAGCCGATGAACAAATAGACCAAAACCACGATGCAAATCAACATACCCGCCAGCCATTTCTTGTCCTTCATGAACCAGTTCACCTCTTCCGATAATCCTATCTCAGTATGTAAGCGGTTGCAACGGGAATTTGTGTCAGTTTGGGGGGCGCAAATATCTCCAACGCTCCTTTTTCATGATTATCCCTTATACTCAGGGAAATTGGAGTTAGAACTGAGGAGGGGATCTCTGATGATCTTATATTGCCCCACTACTCCCACACTTGCCCTACTTGCCTACCTGACTCATGGGGATAATGGTGCAAAAGCAACCCCATAAGAGAGGATGCGTCAGAACGCAAATAGCCCAAACCGATCTACCGGCTTGGGCTAAATCATTGAGGACAATTCCAGCAGACTGGCCAACGACGACTCAGGCTTGGTCCTCGTCCGCCGCGTACCGCAATCCGAACTGGCGTCTGGCTTCCTCCATCAGCTCGGCAACGGCTAGCGAACGGGCATGGGTATTGATCTGGCTTTCCCGCTTGCCGCTGAGAATCAGCTCAATGAACTCCAACGCTTCATAGTACATCGACTCCTGCGGCTGGAAGCAGGTTAATTCCTCAGTTGTGCCGTCACGGTACAGAATTTTAGCCTCATAGGGCTGATTGATCCGATCGATCACGATCGTACCGTTTTCCCCTTGGATTTCCGTTGGCAGATAGGAGTCGGTAATTTTCGAATACATGATCACGCCGTCCATCTCCGGATACCGCACAACAAGGCTGCCTTCTCCGTCCACGCCCGAAGACAACATCACCGCAGAAGCCTGCACCGATTCCGGTTTCCCGAACAGTGTCACCATCGGATAGATACAATAAATGCCGAGGTCCATCAAAGCCCCGTTAGAAAACGCGGGATTAAAGGCATTCATCACCTTGCCTTGCTTAAAGGCATCATACCGCGAAGAATACTGACAATAGCTTGAAAAATAGCGCCGCACCTGGCCGATTTTGTACAAATTATCCTGCACGGCCCGGAAGTTCGGCATCAGCGTCGATTTCAGCGCCTCCATTAACAGCACGTCGTTGCGACGCGCCGCTTCGATCATCCGGCGAACCTCTGCCGCATTAGACGCCATCGGCTTCTCGCATAACACATGCTTGCCGTGGTCCATCATCAAGATGGCCTGCTCCGCATGAAATGAATTCGGGCTGGCGATGTAAACGGCATCGACGTCAGAGCTGGCCGCTAAGGCTTTCAAATCCGTATAGACCTGCGGATCGCCAAACTTGGCAGCAAACTCTCTGCCCTTCTCCTCGGTCCGGGAGTAAACCGCCGTTAAGGCAAATTGCTCCGTTTCCAGTGCTGCCTGAATAAAACGTTCCGTAATCCAGTTCGTTCCAATCGTGGCGAAACGTATCAAACTGATTTCCTCCCTTTGTTCATGGTTGCTTCACTCGTATTCTCTCATTCCCGGTTAGACTTGTCCACTTTCGCATGCTTCCGTTTTCTTGTCAATACGAACGATAGTGTAAAATCTCTGTGGGTGTAGGAATTGGAAAAAGCGGATATAGAAAAAGAGCTTCTCCCTTGGTAAAGTGATGTTTGACGCACAACACACCAAGAAGGAGGAAGCTCCTGTGAGCCACTTTACCACAACAATGCCGACGATGAAAGAGATTGAGCAATGGATTTTCCGGAAAATGCAGGAGGAATTCGCTCGTGCGATGAAGCAGGTACTGGAGGCGCTGGATCAGCAGATCCTGGAGCAACGGGACCGAGAGCGTTATCGAGTAAAGGACGAGCGTGAAACAAGCGTCAACACAGTGTTCGGGAATG
>NZ_JADQ01000048.1:0-38567 GCF_000518465.1 Paenibacillus sp. J14
TGGCGCAATTACTACTACACAGCTTACAGCCAGAGGAAGATGGCGAAGTTGGATTGGTATATCCGGCAGCGGTTTGCGAAGTGGTATGCTAAGAAACACAAACGCAGACGATGGTTGAGTTCGCTGCGCGAAGTGAAGTCTTTGTCTATTCAATATGGACTTAAAACGCTCTTGTAATCTGCATGCTCATGATGACGAACATCGGAAAGCCGTATGAGGGAAAACCTCACGTACGGTTTGATGAGGAGGGGCTGGGCCTCGCCCAGCCTTTCACTCTAGGACGGCCTTGCGGCTCCTTATACACATCCAACTGTTAAAAATCATGGTTCATTATGATGAATAAGGTGTTCGCCCGGGATGAATACTATGGTCAGAATCACAGAACAAGCCATCCCTGTCCCCACCTTCGGCCGCTCGTTTTGGCGAAGCTTATGGCGCATACATCTGCGTAAGCCGCAGATTACGTATAAAGTCCGATTAGGTGAAGCTTTAAAAAATCAAGCCGTAGTTCAAAACTTCTAAGAAAGCGGGGCATCAAGTGAAATGAAAGCTACTGGTATTGTACGCCGTATCGATGATTTAGGCCGTGTTGTTATTCCTAAGGAAATCCGCCGGACGTTGCGGATTCGGGAAGGAGATCCGCTCGAAATTTTCGTGGACCGGGATGGAGAAGTGATTTTGAAGAAATATTCGCCGATTGGAGAATTGGGCGATTTTGCCAAGGAATATGCGGAGTCGCTGTATGAGAGCACCAGCCATATTACCTTAATCTCTGACCGGGATACCATCATTGCTGTCGCAGGCGCTTCCAAGAAGGAGTACCTGGACAAGCAGATCAGCTCTTTGCTGGAAAGCAGTATGGATGGCCGCAAGATTATCATGGAAACCGAGTCGGGGTCGTACGAAATTACGAAGGATCATCCGGAGAACATCTCTTCGTTTGTGATAGCGCCAATTATTGCCGGCGGGGACCCAATTGGGACGGTGGTGCTTGTGAACAAGGACGATGCTGTAAAAATGTCCGATTTGGAATCGAAAATGGCAGAGACCGCTGCCGGTTTTCTCGCAAAACAGATGGAGCAGTAGAAAGAACGCAAAATATTTGCAAGACGCATGGAGGAACTTACACACACCGCTGTTTGGGGCGGACGCCGTCCGTCCGAAACGTAGAGGAATGTGTAAGTTTTTTTGTGTTGAACTTAGGAAATGGCGATAGCCTCCGTTTCGTCTTATAATGGAACCTGTTAGCTTTAAAACATGCTGATGACTGTTAAAGCAAAGTAGGTTGCCATGATGGAAACGAAGGAAAGCCTATCCTCCAAACTGCTCAAGGGAGCGGCCGTTCTGAGCGCGGCGGCGCTGATCACCAAGCTGCTGGGAATGCTGCAGAAGATCCCGCTGCAAAATATCGGGGGAGACGGCGTATTTGGCATTTATAATACGGTTTACCCTTTGTACACGCTGTTAGTTACGCTCACGACCTCGGGATTTCAGGCGGCGGTAGCCAAATTTATCGCGGAACGCCAGGCCCCTGGATGGGAAAGGGAGCGTAATGAGGTGCTGCGACTGGCATCGGCAACGATGCTGGGGTTGGGGGTTGCCTTTGCGGTGCTGCTTTATTTTGGCGCTCCGATCTTATCGCAGCTCATCGGAAGCAGCTTGTTGATTCCGGCTTTTCGCGGAGCGGCGCCCGCGTTGTTGCTCATTCCGGTGGCGGCGGCGCTGCGGGGATATTTTCAGGGACATCAAAATATGACGCCAACGGCGGTTTCCCAGGTGGTGGAGCAAGCCATTCGGGTCACGGTGATGATCGTCCTGTTGCTGGCGTTAAGCCGGGTGGGAGCCGCTGATGCGGATCTTGCCGGCGGGGCACTGGTCGGCTCCTCCGCAGGGGCAGCTGCAGGGCTTGCCGTGATGCTGTTGTATTGGCGGGGCTATACCCGTGCTTCACGGCAGCGGCGGCAAGCTGAATCCTCAGCGGAGGCCGATCCGCCGTTTCCTCAGACTAAAGGGCAGCAATGGTCCAAGCTCCTCAAGGTTGCGCTGCCGATCAGCTTGGCTTCGCTGGGGGTGCCGCTGATCAGCCTGGTGGATACGTTCACGCTGCCGCGGCTGCTCTCCGCCCATGGGGAAGAGCTGCGGATCATGGCCCAGGTGGGGATATACAACCGCGGTATCCCGTTGGTTCAGCTCGTCACGATGCTGGCGACGTCGCTGTCGGTCTTGTTTGTGCCCGCGATGGCTGAGTTGCAGATGAAGGGAGACACCGAAGCGATTCGGCGTCAGGTGCAGCTGGCTTTGCGCTGGTTCTGGCTGATCGGCCTGGCGGCTTCGCTGGGCCTGGCCTTGCTGGCCGCGCCCATCAACGTCATGCTGTACGAGGATGCGGCGGGATCGGCCACCCTGGCTTGGGTGGCCTGGACGGCGGCGCCCGGCGCGCTGGTCGCGGCGACGAGTGCCCTGCTCCAGGGCCTCGGCCACGTGCGCGCTCCGGCGCTGCACCTGCTCGCTGCGGCATTGCTCAAGACCGCGTTGAACGCGGTGCTCGTGCCGCA
Organism: Paenibacillus sp. J14; assembly: GCF_000518465.1. Classification (NCBI taxonomy): domain Bacteria; kingdom Bacillati; phylum Bacillota; class Bacilli; order Caryophanales; family Paenibacillaceae; genus Paenibacillus; species Paenibacillus sp. J14. The sequence continues at coordinate 2,556 of NZ_JADQ01000048.1, forward strand.
GCTTGGCATCACCGGCGCCGCCATCGCCGGCGTCGCCGCGTACGGCGCCGCAGCGGCGTTGAACGCCGCGCTGCTGCTGCGCCGGGTCCAGCTGCGTCCGCGCCTGCGGGACGCGCTGGGGCGCCCGGCGGCGGCCGCGCTGGCGATGGCCGCCGCGGTGCTGGCGCTGCGCCTCGCCGCCGCCGAGCTGCCTATGGGCCGCGGGGTAGCTGCGGCGGTGAGCCTGCTCGGCGTGCTGCTTGGCGCAGCGGTGTTCGTTGCAGCCGTGCTGCGCACTCGGCTGCTGAGCGCGGCAGAGCTGAGCGCCCTGCCGCGGGTCGGCCCGAAGCTGCTGACGCTGCTTCGGAAGCTGAGGCTGCTGCCATAGCGCTTCGCCTTGGCGTAAGGGCCGTACGAAGTTGAACTTTGCGGATGTGACGCAGAAAATTTCAGTTTGACCGCCAGCAATGGTATAGTAATAACATGCTGAACGGACAGGGAGTGAAAGGCATAACATGAGCGCAACCATTACGGTAGTCGGCCTCGGCTCGGGAGATCCCGACCGGCTGACCTTAGGCAGCCTGAAGCGGCTGCAGGAGGCGGGAGAACGTTACGTCCGGACGAAGGACCATCCGGTGGTGGATTGGCTGGAGGAGACGGGCGTTCATTTTACTTCGTTTGACGAGGTGTACGAAGCGAAGGACGATTTTCCTTCCGTTTATGAGGAGATTGCCTCCAGACTGTTGGCGCGGGCCAAAGCAGGTCAGGAGGGAGAGCATATCGTGTACGCCGTTCCCGGGCATCCCCAGGTGGCCGAAGCGACGGTGAAGCTGTTGCGGGAGCGCTGTCCGGAGCAGGGAATCTCGCTCGATATCATTGGCGGGGAGAGCTTTCTGGACGAAGCGTTTGTTCGCCTGGGCTTTGATCCGATCGAAGGATTCCTCCTGGTAGACGCCTCGGAGGTTCGAGGGGAAGCGATTGACCCAAGACGGCATACGCTAATTGGACAAGTCTATGACCAGATCACCGCTTCAGAAGTCAAGCTGGGGCTGATGGAGCTGCTGCCTGACGATTATCCGGTCGTTGTGGGACATGCCCTTGGGGTAGCGGGCCAAGAGCGGATCGAGCGCGTTCCGCTGTTTGAGCTGGATCGGATTACGGGTTACGGGAACCTGTCCCTGGTCTATGTCCCAGCCAGCGAGGACGATACGCTGCGTAACCGCAGCTTCCAGCGGCTTCATGAGATCGTGTCGATATTGCGCAGCCCGGGCGGATGCCCATGGGATCGCGAGCAGACGCATGAATCGATCCGCAAAAATCTCATCGAAGAAACCTACGAGGTGCTGGAGACGATCGACGACGACGATCCCGACCACATGCGCGAGGAACTTGGCGATCTGCTGCTGCAAATTATGCTCCACTCTCAGATGGAGGAGGAGACGGGCACTTTTACGGTGTATGACGTCATCCAGGAGCTAAATGAGAAGCTCATTTACCGTCATCCGCATGTCTTCGGGAATTTGAGTGCCGAGGATGCTGAAGCCGCGCTTAACAACTGGGAAGCGATGAAGGCCGAAGAGAAGAAACGCAAAGGCCTCCAGCCGGAGCGCCAATCAGTCATCAGCGGGGTGCCGCGCGATTTGCCGGCTTTGATGAAGGCGTACAAGCTTCAGAAGAAGGCGGCCAAGGCCGGATTCGACTGGGAGGACATCGACGGGGTATGGTCCAAGCTGGAGGAAGAGATCCGCGAGCTGAGGGAAGCCGTCGCGCAGAAGCAAGATGCCGAGGCGCAGGAGATGGAATTGGGCGACGTATTGTTCTCGGTGGTGAATGTGGCTCGCTATATCGGGGTGGATCCGGAGCAAGCCCTCTCGCGGACGATCCGCAAATTCACGGAGCGGTTCCATTATGTGGAGGATCGGCTTCGTGATCTGGGCAAAACACCTGGCGACAGCACATTAGCTGAAATGGACAAATTATGGGACGAAGCTAAGTCGAAAGAACGGGAATGATGGGAGAAAAGGACTAAATTTCAGTTTTTTTGCGAAAAAAGCAAAAAAAGTTCCCTGAGAGTGCAGGATTTTTCAAATCAAGCAAGAATACTCTTACAAAGATAACCATCTGGTGCTTGGTAGGCTTGAAGGCAGGCCTGAAGCCTATAGTGCCAAGGTATCACCTATTTCTTTAATTATTGGGAGGCATTATTAATGAACAAAACAGATCTGATCAACAACATTTCCAGCAAAAGCGGTTTGACGAAAAAAGACGTTGAATCCGTATTGAATGGTTTTCTCGGTGAAATTACCGATGCACTGGCTAGCGGTGACAAAGTTCAACTGATCGGCTTCGGTACGTTCGAAACTCGCAAACGCTCCGGTCGTACGGGCCGTAACCCGCAAACCGGCAAAACAATCGAAATCCCAGCTTCCACTGTTCCAGCATTCAAAGCAGGCAACAAACTTAAAGAAGCTGTAAAATAATGCGTCTCGATAAATTCCTGAAGGTATCACGGTTGATCAAGCGGCGCACCGTGGCGAAGGACGTCTCCGAACAAGGCAGAGTTCTGATCAACGGGCGCGAATCCAAACCGAGCAGTACGGTGAAGGTGGGCGACGAAATTACGGTTCAATTCGGCCAGAAGCTGGTGACCGTGCGCGTCGAACGTCTGGTCGAAACGACTCGTAAGGAAGAAGCTGCTTCGATGTATACCTTAATCAAGGAAGAGCCGATCGCCAAAGAGACCGGTCTGGACTGGTCCTGACATAGTGACGCTCAGAGCGTGCTCCGTTTCTTCGGGGCATGCTCTTTTTTTACCTCACAAGAGTGTAAAAAAAGTCCTAGCCAAACTGTGAATTCATGGTAATATAGTAAATACACTTCTTAGAAAACTCCTCTGTGTCAACCTCATGTCGAAATCATCGACGCTGCGCACGCGGCACACATCCACGAATCACAATCGCACCTAACGATCAAGCAACTTTCCATCGAACGAACCATCGAACTAACCATCTTCGGATCATCAAGCCACCAACAGACGCTGTAACCATCCCACTTAACAACAGACCTATCGTCGCTTAAGGTCGCAGCTCACTATGAAGAAATCGGGGTGATTCAATCAACGAAGACAATTTAAAACGCTTACAAAGTGAAAATATTCACAATTATTTCGTTCATCATTTTTCACGACAGCCATAGGGTATACCAAGGTCCATAATCCAGTCTTTCCAAAGGATGATTGCCTGATGAAACAGCTCGTGCACAAGCTCTATGCGCGGGGGGAGCTCTCCAAGGTGGAGCTCGTCGATCTACTGGAGCATATGGATGTCGAAACGCGCAAGGAGCTCTTCCGCTTGGCCCGTCTCAGGCGGGAACAGGCTTATGGGAACAAGGTGTATTTGCGCGGTTTGATTGAATTTTCGAGCTACTGTCGGCGGAACTGCTTGTATTGCGGACTGCGGGCGGGGAATCGTGAGGCGGAACGTTATCGGCTCAGCCCGGAAGAGATTCTCGAGTGCTGCCGGGAAGGATACGAGCTGGGCTTTCGCACGTTTGTGCTCCAGAGCGGGGAGGACCCCTGGTATACAGCCGATCTGCTGGCTTCCTTAATTCGGGACATCAAGGGCGGGTTTCCGGATGCAGCCATCACCTTATCCATCGGCGAGCGGGAGGCGGGCACCTACCGATTGCTGTATGAAGCGGGGGCGGATCGCTTTTTGATGCGTCATGAAACCGCTTCCCGGAGGTTGTACCAGGAACTGCATCCTTCGATGTCCTTTGATCACCGGCGCCAATGTTTGGAGACACTGCAATCGATCGGCTATCAAGTGGGTGCAGGCTTTATGGTCGGATTGCCCGGCCAGACGGCGGAGGATTTAGCGGAGGACTTAATCTATCTCCTAGCGCTCAACCCGGACATGATTGGCATCGGCCCGTTTATTCCCCATGACAAGACGCCGCTTGCTCAGGCGAAGGCCGGGTCGCTGGAGGATACGCTGGTGATGGTCGCGCTGGCCCGCCTATTCCTTCCCGAAGCCTTAATACCCGCGACGACTGCGCTCGGTACGTTACACCCGCAAGGCAGGGAGTTGGCGCTGAAGGCCGGGGCCAATGTGGTCATGCCCAATCTGTCACCCGTTGCCGTCCGCAAGAAATACGCCTTGTACAACAACAAAATCTGCACGGGGGATGAATCCGCCCAGTGCAGGCATTGCCTTGAGCTGCGGATTGAAGCCGCAGGCTTTTCCGTAGATATGGGAAGGGGGGACAGCTTGAAGGCGCTGGCAAGCCGCCATCATGCATAGTCCATCGTTTGCCAAGCAGTCGATTGAGTCAAAGAAAGGCGGCAGTTTCATTTTGTTATTATTCGTGAAATATTTCACAACAAAACGTAGAGGAGACGTGGCGAATGAGCATTTTGACTAAAACCAATGACCTTGGCTTTTTTGAAATTCGGCTGGAATCCATCGGCGGGCTCGGCGCCAACCTGGCTGGGAAGATGCTGGCGGAATCCGGGGTGCTGGGGCTTGGCCTCAACGGTGCCAGCTTCTCGTCCTATGGTTCGGAGAAGAAGGGTTCCCCGGTGAAGAGCTTCATCCGCTTCTGTGAGCCGGACGTGGAGATTCATGATCACAGCCCGATCGAGGAACCCCACGTCATTGGCGTGTTCCATGAAGCGCTGCACAAGACGGTCAATGTTCTAAGCGGCTTAAAGCCTGACGGGATCGCGCTGGTGAACTCGACCCGCGATTTTGAGGAAATACGGCGCGATCTGAAGTTTCCTTATGGGACACTGGCGGTGGTGGACGCAATGGGGATCGCCATCGACGAACATACGAAGGTGAACACCTCAATGCTGGGGGCGTTGTTCCGGATATGCGATTTTCTCGATCCGGATTCGATGCGCGAAGTGATTAAGCATACGTTCCAGAAAAAATACCCGCACTTGGTGGAACCCAATTTGCGCACATTTGACCGGGGATATCATGAAGTACGTTTCCAGACGATCCCGGCTCCCGAAGGGGTACAAGGGATGCAATTCGAACGGCCGCAGCCGCTGCTCGGTTATAAGACGCAGGCTCTGGGCGGCATCATTCGGGCGCAAGGCAATAGTCTGCTGAAGGATTTGAGCGGGTCCCGGCAGGGGTTTGTACCGGAGTTGGATCCAGACAGCTGCATCCATTGTGCCAACTGCGACTCGGTTTGTCCTGATCTGTGTTTCGTGTGGGAGACCGGGGAGGACAAGAAGGGGCGTCCGCAAATGTTCTTGAGCGGCATCGACTATCAATATTGCAAAGGTTGTCTGAAATGCGTGGAAATCTGCCCAACGGGGGCGCTTAGCATGCGTCGGGAGGAGCCGGGATATGCCGACAGCCACCGCGTTGCTCACGTCTTTCAGTAGAGTTTTTTCCAAGGTCAAGGTGTATGGAACTCGCAGAAGAGCCTAAAGGAGGACTTTATCGATGTCTATAACCGAAGAGAAAATCACAAAAATGACGCTGGCGGAACAAACGACGGCCTTCGAATCAGGCAATGAGGCGGCAGCTATGGCGGCGGCTCAGATCAACTACCATGTGATGGGGTATTTTCCGATCACCCCTTCCACGGAGATTGCCCAAATTCTAGACCAGAAAAAGGCGCAAGGCTTGCATGATATCCAACTGATTGCGGCGGATGGGGAGCACGGCTCGGCGGGGATCTGTTATGGGGCCGCGCTCGCTGGGGCTCGGGTGATCAATGCGACCAGCGCCAACGGGTTCATGTACATGCTCGAACAGCTGCCGGTCCAGTCCGGAACGCGGTTCCCGATGGTGCTGAACTTGGTGACGCGTTCGATCAGCGGTCCGCTGGACATTCGCGGTGACCACTCCGATTTGTATTTTGCGCTGAACACCGGCTGGTTGATCCTGACGGCGAGCACCCCGCAAGCAGCCTACGACATGAACATCATGGCGCTGAAGTGGTCGGAACATCCAGAGGTTCGGCTGCCAGTGATCGTTGCCTATGACGGGTTCTTTACGTCCCATCAGAAACGGAGATTAAGTTATTTCAAAGACGCCAAGACGGTTCGGGCGTTCGTAGGGGATACACCGCCGGTTGGATTTGATCACGTCGTTGATCCGGCGCAGCCGATTTCGGTTGGTGCGCATATGAACGGCGACGACCTGTTGAATAACCACTACCAGTTGCACTTGGCTCAGGAGCGGGCGGCCGAAGTGTATCAACAAATCGCTGCTGAATTTAAGGTGATGTCGGGACGTGACTACCCGGTGCTCGAACTGTATCAAATGGAAGATGCGGAGGTCGCTTTATTTCTGCTGAACTCGGCGGCGGAAACGGCCAAGATGATCGTTGACAAGCTGCGGGCGCAGGGGGTTAAGGCGGGGCTCATTCGGCCCAACGTCATTCGGCCCTTCCCGGCGGAGGAGATCCGCACCGCGCTGCGGGGCGTCAAAGCGCTGCTGGTGGGCGAACGCGCTGATTCCTACGGCGGTAAAGGCGGCAATATGACGCATGAAATCCGCTCCGCGCTGAAGTTGGATCCGGCGAATCAAACGATTGTGTTGTCCCGCGTGTTTGGTCTGGGCGGCAAAGACTTCTATCCGGATGAAGCGGAAGCGTTCTTCAACCTGGCTATGGAGGCGATGAACCGAGGCGAAGCCGCGGTACCGTTTGATTATTTCGGGCAGGTCCCCGGCGATCCGGTGCACGAACTCAGACCGATCTTGACGCCGCAGCATGGCGATGCCTTTAACAGCGGGCTGATTCAAGTGACGCCGGATGAGGCGACCGGCAAGCTGAAGGTGAAGGTGCCGCCGCTGCGCAGTCTGACAGCGAAGCCGAAGCGGCTGGCGCCGGGCCATGGGGCATGTCCGGGTTGCAGCGCGATCTCTTCGTTGGAGCTGTTTTTCAAAGGGATTGAAGGCGATGTCGTTACGTTGTTTCAGACCGGCTGCTCGTACGTTGTGACGGCTGGCTATCCTTATACTTCGCATAAGCAAACGTTCATCCACAACCTGTTTCAGAACGGGGCTGCCACCGTGGCTGGCGTCGTTGAGGCGTTCTGGGAGCGGAAGCGCCGCGGGGAGATCGATGTTTCGGATAACGTGACCTTCGTCATGGTGACCGGTGACGGCGGGATGGACATCGGTATGGGGCCGGCGATCGGCTCGGCGCTGCGGAACCACAAGATGATTATTTTGGAATACGACAATGAAGGATACATGAACACGGGCTCGCAGCTCTCCTACTCCACGCCGCTGGGGCATCAGACCAGCACGTCCGGCGTCGGCAAGGCACAGAAAGGGAAAGCGTTCCATCACAAAGACACTCCGCAGATCATGGCGGCGACCAATATCCCGTACGTGTTCACCGGGGTGGAAGCCTTCCCTCAGGACTTGATTATGAAGGCAGCCAAGGCGCAGTGGTATGCACAACATGAAGGTTTGGTTTACGGAAAAGTGCTCAGTACCTGCCCGCTCAACTGGCGGTCTGCAGATCAGCTCGGGACGAAAATCCTGCAAACGGCGGTAGACTCCTGCTTCTTCCCGCTGTACGAAATCGAGCATGGCGTCACGAACATCACTTATAATCCGGAGGCGAAGAACAAGCGGATCTCACCGCAGGAATGGTTGAAGCTGATGGGCAAAACGAAGCACATGCTGCATGACCAGGAGCTGCTCGATGCCTTTGAGGAAGAGGTTAACCGGCGTTGGGAACGGCTTAAGCTGAAGCACGAAAGCCCGCTGCTTTAAGGTCAGCATTCGTTTGATGAAGGGAGAGTAAGCGAGGATGGAAGAGACTTGTCGTTGTGCGAAGGACGAGGAGCGGCTGCAACGGGTGGAGGAAATCATCAATCAGTTCCGCCAGCTGCCGGGTGCGTTGATTCCGGTGCTCCATGAGATTCAGGATATGTACGGCTATCTGCCGGAGGAAGCGCTGCAGATCGTATCGCGGGAGCTGGGCATGTCGATGGCTGAGATTTACGGGGTGGCGACGTTTTACTCGTTTTTCTCGCTGGAGCCCAAGGGAGAGCATATCATCCGCGTCTGCATGGGGACAGCTTGTTACATTAAGGGCGCACAAGGCGTACTGGATCGCCTGAGTCAGGAGTTGAACGTTCCGGTTCAAGGGACAACGGCCGACGGAAAATTCACGTTGGAAGCCACCCGTTGTCTGGGAGCTTGCGGTTTAGCCCCGGTCATGACCATCGGAGAGAAGGTGCATGGCCGGCTGGCCCCCAACGAAATACCGAAAATACTGAAGCAAATGCGCACGCCTGTACAGACGCATTAGAAGGGATGGTGGAACGATGAAAACGTTGTTGGATCTCGAAGGCATTCGAACGGCGCAGCTTCACCGCCTGGTGCGACGGAAGCTGGGGAAGGTTGAGGCGGTCGACGGAGGCGTTGCCGAGCGTTCCGTTATGATATGCGGCGGTACCGGCTGTACCTCTTCGGACTCGATGTTCATTGCGGAAGCCTTCGAGCAAGCGGTGGCTGCCCAAGGGATTCAGGACAAAATCGAGATCGTCCGGACGGGCTGCTTTGGGCTGTGCGAGCTGGGGCCGGTCGTGATCATTTACCCGGAGGAGGTGTTCTACAACCGGGTGAAGGTGAAGGATGTGGCAGAGATCGTCGACAAGCATCTGCTTCAGGGCAAAATCGTCAATCGCCTTGTGTACTCACAGTCGTTGGAGAAAGACGGGCGGATCAAACCGCTGCATGAGGTTGATTTCTTCCACAAACAGCAGCGGATTGCGCTGCGGAACTGCGGGACGATTGATCCGGAGGACATTGATGAATATATCGCCATGAATGGATATAAGGCGCTGCATAAGGTTCTGACGACGATGGAGCCGGCGCAGGTCGTGGCCGAGGTGAAGGCGGCAGGCTTGCGCGGACGCGGAGGAGGCGGTTTTCCGACTGGGGTGAAGTGGGAGACAGCGGCGAAGCAGCGGGCGAAGCCCAAATATATGATTTGTAATGCTGATGAAGGCGACCCGGGCGCATTTATGGACCGCTCCATTCTGGAAGGCGATCCGCACTCTGTGCTGGAGGGCATGGCGATCGCCGGCTACGCCATCGGGGCGAATCATGGCTTCATCTACGTACGGGCGGAATATCCGATCGCCGTGCGCCGGGTGCAGACGGCGATTAAGCAGGCCCGGGATTACGGGCTGCTGGGTGATAACTTGTTTGGAAGCGGCTTTTCTTTTGACATTAGCGTTCGTCTGGGAGCCGGGGCGTTTGTCTGCGGGGAAGAGACCGCGCTGATGAACTCCGTCGAAGGCAAGCGCGGCATGCCAAATCCAAAACCGCCGTTTCCGGCCGTCAGCGGGCTATGGGGGCAGCCAACGGTGATCAACAATGTGGAGACGCTGGCCAACGTGCCGATCATTCTGCTTGAGGGCGCTTCGTGGTATGCGAGCATCGGGACGGAAAAAAGCAAAGGCACCAAGGTCTTCGCCTTGGGCGGCAAAGTCGTCAACACCGGGCTGGTAGAGGTGCCGATGGGGGTTACGCTGCGCGATGTGATTTACGAAATTGGCGGCGGGATTCCCGGCGGCAAAGCGTTTAAGGCGGTGCAGACCGGGGGGCCGTCCGGCGGTTGCTTAACGAGCGAGCATCTCGATCGGCCGATCGATTACGATACGCTGCTGAGCTTGGGGTCGATGATGGGCTCGGGCGGTATGCTCGTGATGGACGAAGAGACGTGTATGGTCGACGTGGCCCGATATTACCTTGATTTTACGCGGGACGAATCGTGTGGGAAGTGCGCGCCTTGTCGGATTGGCACCAAACGCCTGCTGGAGATTTTGGAGAAAATCACAGAGGGCAAAGGGACGATGGAGGATCTGGAGGCGTTAGAGGACCTGTCCGAGCAAATTAAGGCGGCTTCGCTGTGCGGGCTTGGCCAAACGGCGCCGAATCCGGTGCTGTCCACGCTGAAGTATTTTCGCGAGGAATATCTTGCCCATGTGGTCGATAAGAAGTGCCCTGCCGGTGTGTGCCGCTCGCTGATTACGTACACGATCGATGAGGAGAAATGCCGCGGCTGTACCCTCTGCGCCCGGAAATGTCCGGCGGAAGCGATCTCGGGCGAGATGAAAGAGCCGCATGTCATCGATCCGCAGCTGTGCATCAAATGCGGAATTTGCTTCGACAGCTGTAAATTTGAAGCGATCTATAAGAGCTGAAAGGGGGAGAGTTCGAGCATGGATACGGTGAAATTGTGGATTGACGATATTGAAACGGAAGTGCCGAAGGGAACGACGGTGCTTCAAGCTGCCCGCGGATTAGGCATTCATATTCCTACCCTCTGTCATCTGCAGGGCATGAACCATCCGTCCAGTTGCCGCGTCTGCTTGGTGGAATCGGGCCCCCGCCTGATCGCTTCGTGTACGCTGGTGGCCGAGGACGGCATGCGGATTCGGACGAATACACCGCGGGTGCGGAAAGCCCGCAAAACGACGGTTGAGCTGATTCTGTCGGATCACCATCGGGAATGCCTCACCTGCCTGCGCAGCGGAACCTGCGAGCTGCAGGAGGTGGCGAATCAGATTGGGGTGCGTGATGTGCGATATGCGGGAGGCCAAGCACGGTCGACGGTTGATTTCTCGTCGCCGTCGATCGTGCGCGACACATCCAAATGCTTGCTGTGCGGCCGGTGCGTCTCGGTGTGCAGCGAGGTGCAGACTGTGGGGGCCATCGGGTTCATGAACCGCGGGTTCAATACGGTGATTGGGCCGGCTTTGGGGCGGCCGATCGGCGAATCGGTCTGCGTCAACTGCGGTCAATGCATCATGGCTTGTCCGGTTGGCGCGTTGCAGGAACGGGAGAATGTGGGCGATGTATGGCAGGCGATCGCTGATCCGCATAAATTCGTCGTTGTGCAGACGGCGCCGGCGGTACGCGTTGCCTTGGGCGAGGAGTTTGGGATGCCGATCGGCACGCGGGTGACAGGCAAGATGGTTGCCGCGTTGCGCCGGCTGGGCTTCAATAAGGTGTTTGATACCGATTTTGCAGCCGACTTAACGATTATGGAGGAGGGCACCGAGCTGATGCATCGGTTGGCCACCGGGGAGAACTTGCCGCTGATGACCTCCTGTTGCCCAGGCTGGGTGAAATTTGTGGAGCATTTCTTTCCGGATATGAGGGGGAACCTCTCGAGCTGCAAATCGCCGCATGAGATGGAAGGGGCAATGATCAAGAGCTATTTCGCCCAAATGATGGGGATCGATCCGGGGAACCTCGTGGTGGTGTCGATCATGCCGTGTACGGCGAAGAAGTTCGAGGCGCAGCGCGAGGAGCTGGCTCACGAGTCGTTCCCGGACGTCGATTACGTGCTGACAACCCGGGAGCTTGCGCGGATGATCAAAGAGGCGGGGATCGATTTTGTGAACCTGAAGGGTGAAACATTCGACAACCCGTTTGGCGAAGCCTCGGGAGCTGGCGTGATCTTCGGTGCCACCGGCGGGGTGGCCGAAGCGGCGCTTCGCACCGTGTTCGAGCTGATTGCCGGCGAAGAGCTGGAGACGGTGGAATATACCGCTGTGCGCGGAATGGACGGAATCAAAGAGGCGATGGTGGAGCTGCCGGACGGGCGGGTGATCCGCACGGCGGTAGTGCACGGGCTTGGCAATGCCCGCAAGCTGATGTCGATGATCCAGTCCGGTCAGCGCCAATACGAATTTATCGAAGTAATGGCTTGTCCGGGCGGTTGTATCTGCGGCGGCGGGCAGCCGATCGTTGGCGCGAGCCTGCGGGATACTCTCGACGTGAAGGCTGCTCGTGCCAAGGCAATTTATGATGAGGACGAAGCGTCTACGGTGCGCAAATCGCATAAGAACCCGTATATCCAGCAGATTTATCGCGAGTTTTTGGAGGAGCCGAACAGTCACAAGAGCCATCAGTATTTGCACACGCACTATTTGGTGCGCTCCCGTTATTAAGGGATTCAGAAGTGATTACGGCATCTTACAGGGAGGGATGGGGATGAGCAGGTCAGAGCAAAGGCAGGCGGCGGACTTCATCCGGGATGAGACCATTGTGTCAGCGCTCGCTTACGGGTCAAGGCTAGCCCGCGACCGTAAGAAGGTGCTGGCGATTCTGGAGCGTGCCCGGACTGCCAAAGGCATCCGCGCAGACGAGGCCGCTGTCCTGTTAAATGTAGAGGACGATGTGTTGCTAGAGGAGATCTACCATGCAGCTCGCGAGGTGAAGGAACGCATTTACGGGAATCGGATTGTCTTGTTCGCTCCTTTATACGTCAGCAACTATTGCGTTAATAATTGCGAGTATTGCGGCTATAAGCAGTCGAATAAAGACATGGTTCGGCGGCGGTTAAACCGGGAGGAGTTGATTCGGGAAGTCGAAGTGCTGCAGCAACTGGGGCATAAGCGGCTGGCGCTGGAGGCCGGAGAGGATCCGGAGCATTGCCCCATCGATTACATCCTGGAATGTATTGAAACGATCTACTCCGTGAAAGTCGATAACGGGAGTATTCGCCGAGTTAATGTCAATATCGCCGCGACGACGGTGGAGGATTATCGCAAGCTGGCGAACGTCGGGATCGGCACGTATATCCTATTCCAGGAGACGTACCACCGTCCAACCTACAGCCGCATGCACCCCAAAGGGCCAAAACGCGACTACGACTGGCACACGACGGCGATGGACCGCGCGATGCAAGCTGGGATCGATGATGTTGGCGTTGGAGTACTGTACGGGCTGTATGATTACAAATACGAGACGATCGCGATGTTGATGCATGCCGAGCATCTGGAAGCCACGTATGGCTGCGGGCCTCACACGGTTTCTGTCCCTCGCCTGCGGGCGGCGGAGGGCGTAGATCTGAACAGCTTCCCGTATCTGGTGAGCGATCATGAGTTCAAGAAGATCGTGGCTGTGTTACGGCTCGCGGTGCCTTATGCCGGCATGATCTTGTCTACCCGCGAGGATTCGAAGTTCCGCGACGAGGTCATCAAGCTGGGCATCTCCCAGATCAGCGCAGGCTCGTGCACTGGCGTCGGCGGCTATACGAGCACGTACGGCGGCGAGGGCCAAGGAAGGACATGCGGCGATACCGCCCAGTTCGAGGTGGGCGATCACCGCTCGCCGCTGGAGATGATCAAGTCGCTGTGCCGGGATGGCTATATTCCGAGCTACTGCACCGCTTGTTATCGGGAAGGGCGGACGGGCGACCGTTTCATGCGGCTGGCCAAATCGGGCCAAATTCACAACATCTGCCATCCGAACGCACTGCTCACCTTGCAGGAGTATTTGCTGGATTACGGCGATGATGAGGCTCGGGAGATGGGCGCAACGCTCATCAAAAACAATCTTCGCCGCATCCCTAAAACCTCCGCACGCGATGCGACCCTTAACCGCCTGCAACGCCTTAAGGAAGGCGAGCGGGATTTGTACTTCTAGCAGCCTGGCCTTTAGGAAAACCAAAAACCTTCAATGCCACCTTAGCGGATGGCGTTGAAGGTTTTTTGGCGCTAAGGGCGGATCAGCTGCGCAAGAGCCCCGGCTGATGCTTTATGAGGCATGCTGCCAGTGGGCGGGCGTTAGTGGCTGTCGCCTGCTGCCTTTCAGCTAACGCTAGAAGCAGCTGACAGCGTGCGGCGAACGCTTTCTGCCTGTTTCTCTCCGGCTGACCGTTTATTTCGCCGGGCTCTCCCCTGGCTAACGCTTGCCAGAGCGCTTATTTGGGCGAAAAGAGGGGAATTTCAATTCTAACGCTTGTCAGGAAGCTTATTTGCGTCAAATGACCTCGTTTCGAGGGCGTAACAGGTAAATAAGCTCTCTCACAAGCGTTAGATTCTCAGCAGCCCCGTTTTGGGCGAAATAGCGTTGCTGGTAAGCGTTAGAGGTGCGGGGACCGTGGTTGAGTCCAATAACGTTGCTGACAAGCGATAGAGTTCCGGGGCCGTGGTTGTTAGTGACCCGCCTGCTGTCTATGGTGCTGTTGTCTCTGTTTTGGTGCTTCTGTTGTCGCTACCGTTGTTGCTATTTCGCTACTACTGTCGCTAACGGACTCCAAATTCGTTACACTAGTTACCTTCACTATAGTCTCTACCTTCACCACCGCTGTTACTACTGTCACTGCTGCTGTTTCTACCGTTGCTCTTCCCGTGTGTCCCTGTTGTTGCTAATGCTAATGTAGTTACTCTGTAGTTACTTCGCGAATTTCTCTATGCCAATGATTGACGCCGACATCGCGTAAGTTACTTTTTGCAGATACTAATTACTACGGATAACCATTACTAATTACAACTACTACTAGCTGCAACTGCTCCTAACTGCTCCTAACTGTGCCTGACTGCTCTTATTGGTTCGATTTCCTCCTAAATGCGTCTATCTGTTCCTAATTGCGCGCCTAAAAGACACTAACTTCCAGAGTCCAGAAACTACTAATAACTGCTCCAAGCTTCTGTTTCCTCTTACTTGCGTCACCAATCATGCTAAACCGGTCCAAACTGCGCCTAATGTGCCTAACAAAGCCTAATTGTGCCTAACTCTGCCAAACTCCTAATACACATTACAGAGCTGTGACGTCTGGGGCTCCTGCATATCTTGCTTTCGGAGTAACTATTTTGCTTGTTCGCTTGCTTTCGTCTGCCGCTCCCCTTGGCTAACGCTTGCCAGAGCGCTTATTAGGGCGAAAAGAGGGAAATTTCAATTCTAACGCTTGTCAGGAAGCTTATTTGCGTGAAATGACCTCATTTCGAGGGCGAAATGGGCAAATAAGCTCTCGCATAAGCGTTAGATTCTCAGCAGCCCCGTTTTGGGCGAAATAGCGTTGCTGGTAAGCGTTAGAGGTGAGGCGCGCTGTGGTTACCCCCATAGCGTTGCTGGTAAGCGTTAGAGTTCCGGGGACCGTGGTTGAGTCCAATAACGTTGCTGACAAGCGTTAGAAGTCCAGCTTGGCTTCAACAGCGACTACGGGCCCTTCACTGGCAGCGAAGCCGAAGTTCCCTCCCCGTGACAGCGACTCGTTCACTACAACCGCGATTCGCTTACCGCGACTATGTCTCCCGAGCTGCCTCCTCCCACGCCATCATGGCGGAGGGGAAGAGCTCGATCGCGCGAGGGAACACGCCGTGCAGGTAGGCGATCAGCACGCCGTAGTTGACGATCGGGACGCCGGCAACTTTGGCTTCGCTGAGGCGGTGCAGCATAGCGCGGCGGTTGAGCATGCAGGCGCCGCAATGCACGATCAGCGCGTAGCGGGACAGATCCGGCGGATAGCTGTAGCCGGAGACGTGCTCAATCTGCAGCTGCTTGCCCGTAGTTTGGCGGAGCCAGCGTGGGATTTTGACGGTGCCGATGTCGTCGGACTGCTGATGGTGCGTACAGGCCTCTGCGATCAGCACCCGGTCGCCGTCCCGGAGGTTCTCCACGGCCCGTGCGCCCCGGACGAGCTCGTTAAGGTCGCCTTTATGGCGGGCGAACAAGATGGAGAACGAGGTCAGCGGCACGTCTCGCGGCGTATCGGCGGAGACCTTGAGGAAGACCTGCGAGTCGGTGATGACGAGCCGCGGCTTGGACCCGAGCCGATCCAGTGTCGTCCGGAGCTCGTGCTCCTTCGTCACGACGGCGATGGCATCGCGCTCGAGCAGGTCGCGGATCGTCTGCTGCTGCGGCAAGATCAGCCGGCCTTTCGGCGCGGCTTTGTCGATCGGCACGACCAGCACGACCAGATCACCCGGCGCCACGAGGTCGCCGACGAGCCGGAAGCGTTCCTCTTCGTGCGGCAGCGCCGCAACGATGGCCCGCTTCAGCTCTGGCACGCCGCGGCCACTCAACGCGCTGAACGCAACACATTCAAGGCCGAGCATAACCTTCACATCGCTAAGTGCAGCCGATCTCGCGTCGTCATCCAGCAGCGCGTCGACTTTATTCACCACGCCGACGACTGGGATCTTCCGTTGCCTCAATTCGGCTAACAGCTCCCGATAAAAGTCATCGGGACCCGTCAATGCATCGATTACCAGCAAGGCAAGGTCGGCGCGGTGGATCAGCTCTCGTGTTTTTCGCTTGCGCAGCTCACCTAACGCGCCTTCGTCGTCTAAGCCAGCGGTATCGATCAGCACCACCGGTCCCAGCGGCAGCAGCTCCATCGCTTTGTACACCGGGTCGGTAGTCGTCCCCCGCACCGGCGAGACGACCGCTGTCTCCTGGCCCGTCAAAGCGTTCACCACACTCGATTTCCCCACATTCGTTCGGCCGAAGACGGCGATATGGATTCGCTCCCCGCGCGGTGTTGCGTTCAGGCTCATCTAAACCATCCCCCTTTTATTCGCCGGGGATGCCCGGCTTCGTGACTTGCAGCGGATTCAGGATGTCCGCGGCGCGTTCGGCGGTCAGCCAGCCGCCGCTCACAGCGACCTGCTCCACCGACAGCCCCTCGCACCGGGCGATCCCGGCAATCTCGGCAGCCGCCTCGTAGCCGAGATGCGGGACCAGCGCGGTGGCGAGCACGGTGGAGCGCCGCAGATGCTCGCGGCATACGCCCTCGTTGACGGCGATGCCGCGAATGCAGCGCTGCTCGAACAGCGGCATGGCCCGCCCCAGAATCTCCAGCGATTCCAGCAGGGAATCGGCGATCAGCGGGCCGTACGCGTTCAGTTCGAGCTGGCCGCCCGCGGCGGCCCAAGTGATCGCAGCATCGTTCGCGATCACGCGCATGGCCGCTTGGCCGGCCATTTCCGCCATGACGGGGTTCACCTTCCCCGGCATGATCGACGAGCCGGCCTGGACGGCGGGCAGCGTGTACTCGCCGATGCCCCCGGCGGGGCCGGACGCCAGCAACCGCAGGTCGCCGGCGATCTTGAACAGCGTCACGGCTGCCGCTTTCAGCAGCCCGGACACCTCGACGAAGACGTCCATATTCTGCGTCCCGTCCATCGGAAATTCGCTGCGCGCCAGGCCCAGCCCGGTCAACTCCTGCAGCGTGTCGGTGACCTGGAAAATGTAAGCGCGCGGAGCGTCGAGTCCCGTGCCGATCGCTGTGCCGCCGAGATGCATCTCGCGCAGCCGCTCTTCGGCTTTGTACAGCCGCCATCGGTCGCGGGCGACCGCCTTGGCGTAAGCGCCAAACCCCTGGCCGGCCATCATCGGCAGGGCATCCATCAGCTGCGTGCGCCCGAGCTTCAGCACATCCGCGAATTCCCGCTCCTTCTCCTGCAGTGCCTCTTGCAGGGAGGCGTAAGCGTCGCTGAGCGGGCGCAGCAGCCGGATCGCCGCGATTCGGAGCGCGGTGGGGTACACGTCGTTGGTCGATTGACATCGGTTGACGTGGTCCAACGGATGGACCAGGTGGTAGTCGCCTTTGGTCCCACCCAGCCGTTCAATCGCTAAATTGGCGACCACCTCGTTGACGTTCATATGCGTGGACGTGCCCGCGCCGCCCTGCAGGGCATCCACGACGAATTGATCGGCCAAGGCACCGCCCGCAATCTTGTCGCATGCCCACTCAATCGCCGAAGCCACATCAGCCGGGATCAAGCCGAGCCGGCCGTTCACTCGCGCCGCCGCTTTCTTGACCACGGCGATCGCTTCGATCAGCCGGGGATGGACGGGCCGCCCGCTGACCGGAAAATTCTCGATCGCTCGCGCCGTATGAATGCCGTAATAGACTTCTGCCGGGATCGCTTTGGGGCCTAGCGCGTCGGTCTCCATGCGATATTTTGGATCCGAATCGGGTTCATTTGAGAATGGTTGACGCATTGGGGTTCGCCTCCGACAAATGTCAATCTCTTCCTCTCCATCGTAGTTGAAAGCGATTTCGGAAAACAGTAAAGAAGATCACGCTAAAGCCTAGAAGGAACTTGTTCTAAAGACGGTTTTTCGTCCATAAGCTAGGGATAAGAAGGAGGGGTACATGCCATGGTCGAACCAAATAAAGCCAAGCATCAGGAGCTGCACTTGCTGAATCGCAAGCTGCTGGATATTACAGGGGTCCTCAATGTGGAGAGCTTCGACAGCGAGGAGTTTTTACTTCAAACCGAACTTGGTGCGATGACGATCCGAGGGCATAATTTACATATCAAAAACCTGAACCTGGAGCAGGGACTGGTCAGCATCGAAGGTACGGTGAACTCGCTTTCGTATTTGGACCCGGGGTCCAATTCGTCCAGTAAGGGCCTGCTCGGCAAGCTGTTCCGATGAATTTGGAGACACAATGGGCGACCCTGCTCTGGATGCTGGCATCCGGGGGGATCATGGGCATCGCCTTTGACAGCTATCGCGTCGTCTCGGGACAACTCCGGTTTCCCCGCTGGAGTGTCCATGCCCTCGATTTGCTCTACTGGTTGGCTGCCGCCTTATTCGTCTTTCGTACGTTGTATCACAGCAACCATGGGGAACTAAGGTTCTATGTTTTTTTAGGACTTTTTTTAGGTATTTGGATTTATTTTTTGTTCCTTAGTTCTCTCACCGAGCGTTTTGTGTTAATGTTAATGAGGATAGCTAACAAATTTTATCGGTTTATCGTACGAACGATCGAGATTTTCATCATCGCTCCGTTACAATGGTTGGTCAAAATGATCCGCGTTCTGCTCGGATTCGTTTGGATCGTGCTGCTGTTCCTAGGCCGGATCACCTTGTTGCCGATTTGGAAGCTGCTCGTATGGGTGCTTAGACCTATATGGACAAGACTTCGGATTCCGCAAGGGGTGGACAAGATTCGGCGCTCAGCGGTCGTGTGGCGAGAGCGCATTTTGCGTCTATTACGCTGGTTCTACAAGGAATAAGGCTGGGAGGTGTGCCTTGGTGCGCGAAGTGTCGACAAATCCGAAACCATCGAACAAAACTTCATCTTCCGGAAACGGATCTGCTTTCGCTAAGCGCAGGTTGCGGATCTGGATGGGATTTATGGTCCTGTTTTTAAGCTGGGCCGGATATACGTACATCTCGCAAGCCGGGGAGATCGGCAGCAAATCGCTAGAGCTGGCGGAACGGCAAGCCGCCAAGGCAGCCAGTGAGCAGAGCTTGAACCAGCTCAAATATGAGATTGACCGTTTGAATGACCCCGAATACATTGGACAAATTGCCATGAAGAAATATGGTCTGTACAAACCGGGTGAAATCCCTGTCCGGGTATCCGAGTCCGAAGCCGGAAATGACTGACCCCATGCGGGTTGACGGGACATCCGTCTGTTGACCTTGTTTCAGTCATTCGGTATAATCAAATCACCGCAGTCAAGATTTCGAGGCCTGGCTGTATATTTTTAAGGGAGGATCATTTTATTTTATGGCAATTGAAGTGGGCACCAAGTTAGAAGGAAAAGTGACAGGCATCACGCATTTCGGAGCATTTGTGGATCTGTCAGGAGGTGTCACGGGTCTCGTTCATATTTCGGAGATCGCCGATAATTACGTGAAAGACGTTAACGATCATCTGAAAATCGGCGATACGGTTACCGTTAAGGTAATCAATGTCGATAAGGACGGTAAGATCGGACTTTCCATCAAGCAGGCTGTTGACAAACCGGCCGAAGCCAGACCGCCTCGTGCACCGAGAACGGACCGGCCAATCGGAGGTGACCGTCCTGGCGGCGGATTTAACCGGGACCGGGGAGGACGCTCTTTTAAGCCCCCAGCCAGCAAATCCTCATTCGAAGACAAAGTTTCTCGTTTCCTGAAGGACAGCGAGGAGCGCATTTCTTCGTTGAAGAAGAATACGGAAGGCAAACGCGGAGGTCGCGGAGCCAAACGAATGTAATCCCTGAAAATTTAACTACTCAAACCCACCGTAGGCGAATCGCTCGCCTGCGGTTTTTTGTTTGCTTTCGTGCCCCAATCTTCATAAGTTGACTTTTGCCTATGCGATTAAACAGGTTTTGTCGCCTCTGGGCTTTTTGCCGACAGGTTCTTACGGTTTTTTACGAGGAGCGCGTTTAAATAGCCTTTGTTCGTAGACACAGCCTGGGATTTCCCATGCGAACATAGAAACCCCTGATGCGGTCCATCGCTATGGGGGGCCTGGATTCGCGCGGTGTCGGCGTTCTCTCTCAATTTGTCGGAAATTTCTTTGGCACCGGCTCCGGTATCTGACAAACTTTCCGGTTCTAGCCTCCTATAATGGGACATACCTTACTAATTTGGAAAAGGCGGTGCCAGGATGTTGAATAAGTGGAATGTCACCCTGTTTCCAGGGATGAGAAAGGCGAAGGCATGGGACAAGGGAGCGATGCGGAAGATGCTGCTAGACCAGCCAATCATCCAGCGGGCTGGGCGGCTGTTCGCGGTCAACAAGTGGACCGGACTGCTTCTAGCGATGAGCTTCCTGCTGGGCCGGGCGACGATCTTGGACGAGCTGGCTCCTTTTGCCGTCGCTTTCTTTGCGGTGATTCGCTTCATGCGGCGGGATATCGCGTGGTTCGCGGGGGCGGCGATGGTCGGCGGAGCGTTGTTGACGCCGGGGGCTCATCTTCATGCGATAGAAATCGCCGTGGAGCTGTTGATCTTCGCCTTGTTACAAAAGGGACTGGAGTCTTTTGAACGGGCAGATCTCTCCTATGCGCCGATTATGGTATTTACGAGTACGTTCTTCGTTGGGATGTTCGGGGCGGTAATTGGCCCTTCCCTGACTTGGTACACACTTGCGATGACCGTAATGGATGCGCTGCTCAGCTTCGTACTGACGCTGGTCTTCATTCAGGCTGTCCCGGTGTTTACTTACCGGAAGAAGCATTACCAGCTGCGCGGGGAGGAAATTTTGTGCCTCGTGATTCTGCTGGCTTCCGTGATGACCGGTACGGTTGGATGGGAGATTCAAGGATTATCGGCGGAGCACGTGTTGTCGAGGTACCTGATCCTGCTGTTCGCCTTGGCAGGCGGTGCCCCTTTAGGCGCTTCGGTTGGCGTCATCACCGGCTTGATTCTCAGCCTTGCTGATACATCGGCCTTGTACCAAATGAGCTTGCTGGCGTTCTCCGGGATGCTGGCCGGGATGCTCCGGGAAGGACGGAAATGGGCGGTCGGATTCGGCATGCTGCTCGGTTCGTCCATTCTGTCCATCTATATTGCCGGCCCGGCGGATGTGATGTCCTCCACTTGGGAGAGCTGCGTCGCAGTTCTATTCTTCCTGCTGACCCCCAAAAAGACGGTTCAAGTGATTGCCAAATACGTGCCCGGCACACAGGAGCATGCTAAAACGCAGCATGAATACGCCAAACGGGTACGCGATATCACAGCTGGCCGGGTGGCGCAGTTCTCCCAAGTCTTCAAGCAGCTGGCGCGCAGCTTCGGACAAGTATCCAGCACTGGGGAAATCGCAAAGCGCGGCGAGGAGATTGACCATTTCATGAACGCGGTGACCCAGGGCGCTTGCGCGACCTGCTTCCGCAAGAATACTTGCTGGGAGGGTCGATTCTATCAGACGTACAAGCTGATGACGGAGATGATGACCGCGATTGAGGAGAAGCCAGACATTACCCCGGACGAGCTGCCGGCCAGATGGTTGAAGATGTGCGCGAAAACCGACCAGGTGTTGGACATTATGAAACACGAGTACGATCTGTATCAGCACGATCTGCATTGGAAACGGCAAATTTACGACAGCCGCCAGTTGGTGGCTGAGCAACTCTCCGGTGTCTCGCAGGTGATGGAGGACCTGGCCCGGGAGATCCAACGGGAAGGACAAGCCATGTACAAGCAAGAGGAGCAAATCCGCGAAGCGTTAGAGAAAATGGGCTTGTCTATTCATAGCATCGACATTGTGAGTCTGGATCACGGGAACGTGGAGATCGAAATTGTACATGCGTACACCCGAGGTTTTGATGAATGCCGGAAGATTATTGCTCCGCTGCTGTCCGATATCCTCGGCGAGCATATCGCAGTCATGAATGAAATTCATCATGGAGGCAGAGAAGGCCTGGCGACCGTCACCTTCGGCTCGGCGAAAGCGTTTGAAATCACGACCGGGGTTGCCGGCACCGCGAAAGGCGGGGACATGCTCTCCGGTGACAGCTTTAGCGCCAAGGAGCTGGGCAACGGCACGTTCGCTGTGGCGATCAGCGATGGGATGGGCAACGGGGAGCGCGCGCGGCTGGAGAGCAGTACGGCGCTGAACATCCTCGAGCAGCTGTTGCAGTCCGGCATGGAGGAGACGCTGGCGATTAAATCGGTGAACTCGATTCTGATGCTGCGTTCGCCCGATGAGGTGTACGCGACGGTGGACATGGCGCTGATTGATCAATATACGGCGCGGACAACGTTTATGAAGATCGGCTCCTCCCCAAGCTTCATCAAGCGAGGTTCAGAGGTCATCCCGGTGACGGCCAGCAACCTGCCGATCGGCATCATCCAGGATATTGAGGTTGATCTGGTGTCCGTTCAGCTTTATCCGGGAGATACCTTGATCATGATGACGGACGGCATCTACGATGCGCCGGGCCCTGCGGTGAACAAGGAGCTGTGGATCAAGCGGCTGATCCAAGAGATCCAGGCCGAGGATCCGCAAGAGATCGCCGATTGTCTGCTGGAGTCCGTTATCCGGTATCAGAAGAACGTCATTCATGATGATATGACCGTAGTTGTGGCGAATATCGATCATATGCAGCCAGAGTGGGCTACGTTGCATATCCCCGGCATCAGCCGATTGGAGCGACCGCGTACCGTGAGTTAACCGAGAGCTTGAGGTGAGAACCTCAGGTTCTTTTTTCTTAGGTGCGAGGAATGGAGTTGAATCCAAGGATTCAAGGATATGGAAGGAATACATTTTTTTGATATTTTCAACTTTGTTCGATGGGAGTAGAATTATGGTGGTTAACTTACTTTTCGTTAGGAAGAAGGGATGACAATGAATCGCACAGAGGCACGATACGACCTGGACATGATTGTGACCTGGGGAGATTGCGATGCGGCGGGGATTTCCTATTACGCGAAAAATTTTGACTGGTTTACGAATGGACGCATGAGATTGCTCGAGTCTTATGGGCTGCCTTATATGAGCGCCTTTCACCATCAAGGGATTTCGCTTGTCTGCTTGACGGCAGATTGCCAATATAAAAAAATGCTGCGTCCTGAAGAAAGAGTGACGCTCAGCACTTGGATCAGCTCATTGACCCGAAGTCGAATGGCTTTTTCCTATCAGCTGTATAAGGAAGGCGGGGTGCTGGCTGCTGAGGGGATGACGACCCATGCGTACGTGGACGAGCATGGGCAGCCCGTCAACCTGGAGAAGCGGCATCCGGAGCTGTGGAATCAGTTAACTGAAACCCACCGGCAACGCAGTGAACAAGTTCGTGAGAGCGGAGGGTCGCCCCATGCGTAGCGGCAGAGTAGTGATTACCGGCTCTGGCGCGGTGACGCCGGTGGGTATCGGCGTTCCGGCCTACTGGCAGGGATTGCTTGCGGGAGTAAGCGGCGTGGCAGCGATTACGCGATATGACGCGGAAGCGATGCCCGTGAAAATTGCCGCAGAAGTGAAGGATTTTAACCCGGCCGACTTTATGCCGCGGAAGCTGGTCGGACAATCGGATATTTTTATGCAGTTTGCCTTTGCTGCGGCGCAAGAAGCGCTGGAAAACAGCCGGCTGAAGGCGCGTCCCGAACGGATTGGCATCGTGGTAGGTACGGCGCTGGGCGGCATTTCCTCGGCGGCGCAAGCGCAGGAGCATATCACTAGCAGCGGCAGCTATCGGGTGTCGCCTCATCTGGTGCCGAAGATATTGGGCAATATTGCGGCGGCTCACATCTCCATCATGCATGGCATCCAAGGGCCAAGCCTCACCGTCAACACCGCCTGCTCCTCCGGGGCAGACGCGATTGGTATGGCGCGGATGCTGCTGCTCTCGGGACAAGCTGATGCCGTGCTGGCTGTTGGTGCGGAGTCGATTTTGTCCGCGCTGATGGGGGCGGGCTTGTCCGCAGCTCGGGCGTTGTCTACACGGAATGAAGAGCCGTCTCGGGCCAGCCGACCATTCGAGCGGGACCGTGACGGGTTCGTGATGGGCGAAGGCGCCGGCGCGGTGCTGCTGGAGACGCTGGAGCATGCCGAAGCGCGGGACGCTGAGATTCAAGCCGAGCTGCTCGGCTACGCCAACAGTTCAGATGCTTACCATGTCACCTCGCCGGAACCAAGCGGCAGCGGACAAATTCGTTGTTTGCGCATGGCGCTGGATCAGGCCGGAGTCGGCGCAACCGATATCGATTACATCAACGCGCATGGCACTTCAACTCCACTCGGTGATCGGATTGAAACGGAATCGTTGAAGGCAGTCTTTGGTGAACACGCTGGACAAATTCCTGTTAGTTCGACCAAGGGAGCGACAGGGCATTTGATGGGCGCCGGCGGAGTGACGGAACTGATTGCTTGCATCGGTGCGATTCGGGAAGGTATCGTGCCGCCAACGTTAAATTACGAGCATCCGGATCCGGAATGCGATCTTTATTATGTTCCGAACCGGCCGCGAGCCGCCCGGGTACGGATGGCGATGTCGAACGCCTTTGGTTTTGGCGGCCAGAACTCGTCGCTCATTGTGGGCGAATATAACGGAAGTGCAAATCCACGAAGATAGGGAGGATCCATCGATGGAGACGATCAACCAATTTACGTACGATGTACGGATGTTTAAAGATACGTTTGAACATGAGTTCACTTATATCAACGGTTTTATGCGGAACGTGCACCGGTTCGCGACCCGTCCGGCATTAACTTGTCCGCTGCGAGAACGGACCTGGACTTATACAGAGCTGAACGAGGAGGTCAATCGTCTCGCCCATGCGCTGATCGGGGACGGCATCGGCAAAAACGACGTGGTCTTGTATCAGCTGTTGAATTCAGCGGAATTCGTGTTCAGCTATCTGGCTCCGCAAAAGCTGGGCGCGATCAATTGCCCGATCAACTTTAAACTGTCCCCCGGCGAAACCGCCCATATCCTTGATGACAGCAAACCTCAAGTATATATCTATGACGCAGAAATTCAAGAAACCGCCGAACGGGCGCTGGAAATGGCCCGCCATCGGCCACGCCGGATTATCATGGTCGATTATACCGGCACGAAAACAGCGCCGCAGGGTCATATTTTATATTCGGATTACGTGAAGCAGCAGCCTGTGGCAAATCCGCCGATCGAACGGGCTTCGCATATTTATGATGAGGTCACCCGCTTGTATACCTCCGGGACGACGGGGATGCCAAAGGGCGTACCGATGAACAATATCAACGAAGTGCTCTCGGCTCATGATGTCGCGATGCATTTTCCACTCAGCCCGGTCGACAAAACGATGAATATGAGCCCGTGGTTCCACCGCGGCGGCCTGCATTCCGGCGGACCAACGCCAACGCTTTATGTCGGAGGCGAAATGGTCATTCTCCGCTACTTCCATCCGAAAACGGTGCTGGAGTACGTGGCCAAATACGGACTGACCTTCCTGATCGGGGCACCGCCAATGCTGAAGATGCTGCATGATACGCAACTGAAAGAGAATGCCGATCTGTCCGGGCTCAAAGGCATTGTCACGATGGGGGCGCCGTTGTCTGGGGCGGATTGCATTAAATATCAGCAGGTGCTGACAAAGAACATCTTTAACGGCTACGGGACTTCGGAAGCGTTCTGGAATACGTTCCTGCGTCCTTACGACTTGCCGGGAATGGCCGGTTCTGCCGGACGCGCCTGCACCGACGACGAAGTTGCCGTGGTGAAAGTGTTCCCGGACCGCCGAGCGGAGCCGCATGAACATGTCGCCAAGGATGGCACCGAAGTGGGCGAAATTATCGTGAAAGCCCCCGGGAAAACAACGTACTCCTACATCAATAATCCCGGTGAAAGCGAGAAGGTCTTCTACAAAGGCTGGATCTATATCGGCGATATGGGAACATGGGACGAAAACGAGTTTGTCACCATCGCCGGACGCAAAAACGATATGATCGTGTCGTCCGGCGAAAATATTCACCCGGTGCAAATTGAGGATGTACTCAACCAGCATCCGAAGGTGAAAGAAACGGTGGTTGTCGGCGTGCCGGACGAGCTGCGCGGCGAATCCGTCGTCGCCTACGTGATCAAAAACGACGAATCGCTAACCGCCAAAGAATTGCATAAATATTGCAGCGAGCATCCGATGTTAGCGGCTTACAAGCGGCCCCGCTTCTATCGATTTATCGATGAGCTGCCGTATACGGCAACGGGGAAAAAGCGTCATTTTATCGTAAGAAACATGGCGTTGGAGGACCAAAAAGAAGGCCGGCTCGAGCGGCATTAATGCCTGTGCTTTCTAAAATTGATGTTCTAACTGCAAAAGTGCATCTAAAAAAGCGCAATATGCACAAAGAACGACTTATCTGCGAATATAAGCTGCAATTTTACATTATGGCAGGCGCCAAAGGGTGATTTTGACCCAAATGAACTGTACTTTTACATCTCGTGGCGGCAACGGCGCAAATACGACAGTAGTGGTGCATTTAGCGCATAAGGCGAAGTCATGGTTTACGTAAGAACTTGAGGTGAGAACCTCAAGTTCTTTTTTTGGCGGAAAAATCTTGTTTTGGCTGAACGGGGGGGAAGCACGTTATAATAGGGGGTGAGAAAGGGGAGTTGAATATTGGATTACCGCGTGGATGTCACTTTTGAACCCCGGTACGAACTACTCAGCAGCCTACATACGATGATATGCCGCAAATCACATAAAAAAATCGACTTGGGCCCGGTATGGGTGAAGGATACGTTATCTCGAATTACGCCGGATTTCAGCTCCACTCTCAACGATATGGACGTGGACAGCGATTGGAAAATCACGTATTTGCTAGCTTACTTGTGCCCGGAAGAAGCATCCCCCGAGGAGTTTCTGGCCTGGCTGGAAGAGAAGACGCCAGGAGATCTGTATGAACTGATCGCAGTGTACAGCCAGCAATTTCCGAAGGATATGGGACAGTACCGCTCCCGTACCTTGTCCGTGTTGTCCAGTTGGCACGAGCAATATTTTCGTAAGCTGGCGCCGGAAGTGATTGAGGGACTGCGTTCCGAGGCTCAGACGCGTGCAGCGGAGCTGGCCCACCAGACCGAGCTGTCAGTATTCATTGAAAAGACGACGAACGGACTCACGTTTCTGCCAAAAGAAGGGCTGGAAAAGCTGGTTCTTGTGCCGCACTATCATTTTCAGCCGATGAACATTATTTATCATTTTGGCCGGATCACGTTGTGTCATTATTCGGCACGGTTCTATCTGGGTGACGAGACGGATTTTCCTCCCCATGACTACCGGATGCTCCGGGCACTCGCCGAGCAGAGCCGGTTGAAAATTTTGCGATTCTTGAGCGGCGGCCCTCGAACGTTTACGGAGATCGTCCGTCATTTGCAAATCTCCAAGGGGATTACGCATGATCATGTGTCCAAGCTTCGCAGCGGCGGCTTTATCCGTGCCCATGTCGATGGGGAAACGATCTCCGAATATAGCTTGCGTCCGGAAATGCTGGATGTGATGCACCAGAAATTAGTTGATTATATCGTAAACTAAAATAGCGTCAGTCCTGGCAGTCATAAGGACTCTGCTCCGTGCGAACGGAACAGGGTCTTTTTTTTGTGGCATAAATGCTATATTCTCTGAATAAAGAAAAAATATTAAGTTCTCTATTTACAGAACAGTGGCCCGATCGTATAATAGGAGCGTTAAAACTCCACTTAACTTATCGGAATTAACGTCTATTGTAAGGTTACACCTGAAAAAAGACAATACGGAGGGAGAGAATCATGCAAATGAACAGAAAACGAGTGACTGCGCTATTAACTTTATTGTTGACCGGGGCTTTGGTCCTTACGGCCTGCGGCGGGGGCAACAATGCTGCGCAAGGATCGGATTCGGCATCGGCTCAGGCGGGTAACGGCCAAAGTGAGGCTGGCGCCAACAACGCAGGTTCGGAGGCTGGAGGCAATCTGCAGTTCATTCCAGCCAGCGATATGTCTAAGCTGCCTGCGATCGCCAAAGAACGCACGGATACAATCATCGTTGGCTTGACCGACCCAAGCGGTGCGTTTACGCCGTACTTCCAGCAGAGCGGATATGACGGCAACGTGTCGTCGCTGCTCTATACACCGCTGGTGACGGTGGATGACCAAGGGCTTCCAACTCCGGGCCTCGCTGAAAGCTGGGAGGTTTCCGATGATCAGCTGACGTATACGTACCATCTGCGTAAGGACTTGAAGTTCAGCGACGGTTCGCCAATGACGGCGGACGATGTGGCTTTTACTTGGACACTGCTGCATGACAAAGCTTACGATGGGGACTCCCAAATTCCTACGCTACATATCGTTGGCGGCGAAGCCTACAAGGAAGGGAAAGCGGACAGCATTTCCGGCATTACCGTGAAAGATTCTCAGACCATCTCGGTTACGCTGGAGCAACCAAATGCAACGGCGCTGGTGCTGCTTGGCGGCGATATTCTGTCTAAAGCCTACTATGGGAAGGACTACAAGTTTGGTCAGCTCGATTACATTAAGAAGCTGCACGAGAAGCCAGTCGGCAACGGCCCGTATATCTTGGAGAAGTTCATTCCGGGGCAAGAGGTGCGCTATGTCGCCAACCCTTACTACTATGCGGGTAAGCCAAAAACCGAGAAGTTTATCTATAAAACCTCTGAAGGGGACACATGGCAGTATCTGGAGACCGGTGAAGTGGACTACGCTTCCTTCAGTGCTACAACCGAGAACATCGACAAGCTGAAAAGCATGGGCTTCGTTAACATTCTGCCGTATACCCCAAGCACTTATGGTTATCTGCAATTAAATCTGGAGCATGAAGCTTTGAAGGATAAGAAAGTGAGACAGGCGCTGACGTATGGTCTGGATCGCCAAAGCATCTACGTGGAAGCGAACCAAGGCGCAGGGCAAGTCGCCAACATTCCAGCTTCGCCTATTTCCTGGGCTTACACGGAAGAAGGCATCAACCAATATGTCTATGACCCGGACAAAGCCAATCAGCTGTTGGATGAAGCCGGTTGGGTGAAAGGGGCAGATGGCATCCGTGAGAAGGACGGTCAGAAGCTGACGATCCATTTCCTTGGTTCCAAGAACGCTCAAACCGACGTCTTTATTGCTGTAGCGACGGAGAACTTCGCGGCAATCGGCGTTAACTTCCAGCCGGAGGTATTCGCGGACTTTAACGCGTTAGTCTCCAAGGTTGAAGGCGGCGACTACGATATGGCTTCCTTCTCTACTCCAATGCTCGCCGACCCGTCCGACGGCGTCCTGCAATTCGTGGATGGCGAGATCAAAGGCTACGATAATCCGAAGGTCAAGGAGCTGTACGACAAAGCGCTGAGCACCAGTGACATCGAGCAACGCAAAGCGATTTATAAAGAGTTGTTCCAGCTGCTGAACGACGAGTTGCCGATTATCTTCACGAGCTATAAGAAGACCGTATACGCCTATAACGGCCGTATTCAAAACCTGACGGTCAGTCCGTTTACCGGCCTGTCCTCCAGCTTGCCGAACTGGTCGTTGGAATAGAATTTAAATCTTTGAAAAATCAGCCGCTCCCCTCGTGTGCCTTGCATGCGAGGGGATGGCTCGTCTAAGGAGTGCGACGCGATGAGCGCCTATATCACCAAACGATTGATTTATATGGTGGCGATTCTGTTGGCAGCCTCGCTGCTGATCTTTTGCCTGTACGCGCTGACGCCCGGCGACTTCATCAGCGGGAACATCAAGCTGACGCCGGAGCGCAAGGCTGAGCTGCGGGAAATCTATGGCTTGAATAAGCCGCTATTAGAGCGGTACTTCATATGGATGAAGAATGCTTTTCATGGCGACTTCGGCTATTCGTTAGCCCAACAGAAGCCGGTACTGGGGTTGTTTAACGACTATATCTGGAACTCGTTCCTGCTGGCGGCAGTGTCGACGTTCCTCACTTGGTTTATTGCCGTGATCGTTGGCGTAATTTCGGCTTACAAGCAGTATTCCTGGTTCGACACGCTGGTGCTGGTGCTGATCTTCGCCGCGATGTCGCTGCCGTCTTTCTTCATCGGGTTGTTCCTGATTAAAATTCTTGCGGTTGATTTGAAATGGCTGCCGCCAGGCGGGATGATCACAACGGGGAGCAATGCTACTGGACTGGCTTACGTAAAAGAAGTGATTCACCATATGACCCTGCCGGTGATCGTTATGACCATTCTGGGAGTCGGTTCGCTGACCCGTTATTTCCGGACCAACATGATTGATGTGATCAAGCAGGATTATATCCGAACGGCCCGGGCCAAAGGGTTGAAGGAAAGCAAGGTGCTCTACCGCCATGCGCTGCGCAATGCGCTGCTTCCGGCGATCACGCTGGTGGGGTTTGAGCTGCCTGCGTTGTTTGGCGGTTCGCTCATCATTGAGAAAATCTTTAACTGGCCGGGGATTGGGCAATTATACATGTCTTCTTTTTCCGTTCGAGATTATCCGTTATTAATGGGATTTACGATGTTGATTGCAATCTTGACCGTGATCGGGACGTTGTTATCGGACTTGCTGTACCATATCGCCGACCCACGCGTTCGGTTGTAATAGGGGGTTAAGCAACCATGAACTCAATTCCAGAACATTTGCCGAAGCCGGGCCCGGGGCAAAAGGCTGCTCGTACCGCCGTGTCCAAGAAGCCGTCGCTGTGGCGGCAATCGCTGCGCCGACTGCTTCGCAACAAACTGGCCATGTCAGGCCTCGTTGTTGTTGTTTTTATGTTTCTTGCCTGCTTCTTAGGTCCGTTGTTCTCGCCGTATGCGGATAACAAAATTCAGATGTCGATGATGAATAAACCGCCGAGCTGGCAGCATTGGCTGGGGACCGACAAGCTGGGCCGGGACGTACTAACCCGGGTCCTGCAGGCTGGGCGTATTTCGCTGACGGTCGGCTTGGTATCTATGGTGTTGTCCGTCTTCTTGGGCACGCTGCTTGGTGCGATTGCCGGGTATTATCGCGGGATTGTGGACCAAGTCATTATGCGGCTTGCCGACTTGCTGTTAACGATTCCCGGTTTGCCGCTGCTGTTCATTGCCGGCGCGCTGTTATCGGAGTGGAAGGTGCCGACCGATTACCGTATGTACATCGTCATGATCATGCTCAGTCTGGTGAACTGGCCGGGGCTGGCGCGGATGATCCGCGGGCAAATGCTAAGCCTGCGAGAGCGCGAATTCATGCAGGCGGCGGTGGTGCTGGGGCTTCGTGACCGGCGTAAACTAATCCATCACCTGCTGCCGAATCTCGTGCCGCTGATTATCGTCATCGCTACGCTGAACATCGGCGGAGCGATCCTTAGCGAGTCGGTGCTCAGCTTCTTTGGGCTGGGCGTGATGCCACCGACGCCGACCTGGGGCAATATGATTGACGCCGCAAATAATTTGATCGACTTCCAGCAGCATCCTTGGCTGTGGATTCCGCCAGGGCTGTCTATTTTTGCCACCGTCATTGCGATCAATTTGTTTGGCGACGGGCTGCGAGACGTGCTGGATCCGAAAACGAACAGGTAGGTGGAGAAGCTTATGTCAACTTTGCTGGAGATAGACCGGCTGAGCACGCATTTTCATACTGAAGAAGGACGGATCAAAGCGGTTGATGAAGTCAGCCTGCGGATCAAGCCGGGGGAAACCGTATGTATCGTCGGTGAGTCGGGCTGCGGCAAGAGCGTAACGGCGATGTCAATTATGGGCTTGCTGCAAAACGGCCCCGAGGTGGAGATCGGCGGACGAATTCAATTTGGCGATACCGATCTGTTGTCTTTAGATAAACATCATCTTCGCGCCATTCGCGGACATGAGATCGCGATGATTTTTCAGGAGCCGATGTCTTCGCTGAACCCGGTGCTGACGATCGGAGAGCAGTTAATCGAGCCGATGGTGCTTCACTTGAAGCTGAGCAAGAAGGAAGCTCGCCAGCGTGCCCTCGAGCTGATTGAACAGGTTGGGATCTCTCGGCCGGAGCAGATTATGAAGAGTTACCCGCATGAGCTGAGCGGCGGGATGCTGCAGCGGATTATGATTGCGATCGCCATCTCCTGCCGGCCGAAGCTGCTGATTGCGGACGAACCAACGACGGCGCTCGACGTAACGATCCAAGCCCAAATCCTCGATATGCTGAGGCAAATTAAGGCGGAATCCGACATGTCGATCCTGCTGATCACCCATGATCTTGGTGTCGTCGCAGAAATGGCTGATTACGTGGTCGTGATGTATGCTGGCAAAGTCGTGGAGGAAGGGGAAGTGACTGCGTTATTCGAATCGCCGAAGCATCCTTACACGCAAGGGTTGTTGAAGTCGAAGCCGGTGCTCGGACAGCGTCAGGA
Organism: Paenibacillus sp. J14; assembly: GCF_000518465.1. Taxonomy (NCBI): domain Bacteria; kingdom Bacillati; phylum Bacillota; class Bacilli; order Caryophanales; family Paenibacillaceae; genus Paenibacillus; species Paenibacillus sp. J14. The sequence goes on from NZ_JADQ01000048.1 coordinate 34,796, forward strand.
TGAGCTGTTTTCTATTCCAGGCCAAGTGCCAAATCTGCTCGATTTGCAGCCTTCGTGTTATTTTCAGGACCGTTGCGCGCATTGCATGGAGATTTGTCGCACGAAAGAGCCGGCATTGAAATCGCTTGGAGACGGCCAGAAAGCCGCTTGCTGGTTGTATGAGGAGGAGAAACGTCATGGGTGAGCCGCTGCTGACAGTACGGCACTTGAAGAAGTATTTTCCAATTAAAACAGGGCTCCTGCAGCGGACAACCGGACAGGTGAGGGCGGTGGACGACATCAGCTTCACCATTCAGCCTGGGGAAACCTTCGGTCTGGTGGGGGAATCGGGCAGCGGGAAGAGTACGGTCGGTCGCAGCATCGTTCGTTTGACGGAGAAGACGGACGGCGACATTCTGTTTAAGGGCACGGACCTTTACTCACTGGGGGATGAAGAGCTTCGCCAGTTGAGACCCAAGCTGCAGATGATTTTTCAGGACCCGTATGGTTCCTTGAATCCCCGAATTCGGGTGGGCGATGCCATCGGTGAAGCTTTGCTCGACCACGGGTTGCTGCCGAAGGCGGAAATCCGCGACCGGGTGCTGGAGGTGCTGGCTTCCTGCGGGCTGTCCTCCTATCATATTGATCGTTATCCGCACGAATTCTCCGGTGGACAGCGTCAACGGATCGGGATCGCTCGTGCGCTGATTCTTAACCCCGAGCTGATGATTGCCGATGAGCCGGTCTCTGCACTGGACGTATCGATTCAGGCGCAAATCATCAACCTGTTCCGTAAGCTGCAGGAGACGCGCGGGCTTACGTATTTGTTCATCTCGCATGACCTTAGCGTTGTGGAGCATCTGTGCACACAGGTTGGGGTGATGTATTTGGGCGGAATGGTTGAAATGGCCTCGCGGGATGAGTTATTCCGCCATCCGTTGCACCCCTATACCAAGGCGCTGCTCTCTGCGGTGCCGCTGCCGATTCCGCGCATGAAGCGGGAGCGGATTATTTTGAAGGGTGATATCCCGAGTCCGGCCAACCCGCCTTCCGGCTGCAAATTCCATACGAGATGCCCGTTTGCTACGGAAGAGTGCAAGCAGCGGGTACCGGAATTCCGCGACATGGGCGGAGGGCATTTTGTGGCGTGCCATTTGGTATAGTGTGAGGTAGAGTAGAGCGAATTAGTTATATAGATAGGGAGGTCATGCTTTTGACACCACCAAAAACCAGCTTGCCGCAGCTCTATGCGCTGCGATTAGAGAGGATTCAGGCGAAGGGCATCCAAGGGGCGGAGCTCGTGGAGCTGCTGGAGCGTAAGGACGCCGATGAATTGCAGCAACGAGTAGACCCGGAGCTGCAGTGGGGCGGATTTGTGGAATACCTCCAGGAGCATTTGGATGAGGTGAAGATTGCCCTATCAGAAGGCTACCGGTTTAAATTTATGACCGTAGGCGGCCTGCGAAGCTTGCTGGAGATCAAATTTGGGTTGCGGGCGGAGCAGGATTATGTTTTTGACAACAACCGCTTTGCTGGCGTTAAATTGCATCGGGAAGCTTATCGGCAACTCAGAGCTTTGGCTCCTGACTATTGGGAGATTTTGATTGATCAGGAGGACCCGGATGCGGGAACTCTCGAAATGCGCATTGAACATAAATATGCAGATTGAATCTGCATTCTATTGAACTTAAGGCGGCGGTCTTAAGTTCCTTTCTTTTTGTAGATATGAGAAAGTATAAAATTCGGGGGATCGGCAAGTGATGAGGCCCGGGCCGGATCTTTCTTCGTACAACTGGTTTGAATTCTATCCTAGCTGGAAATGATAGATACGAGAATGTTCAACTCTATCTATTTGAAGGGCGGGATGATGCGATGAAACAGATCATGTTGATTACGGACGGGTGTTCGAATGTCGGGGAAAGTCCGGTGATGGCTGCGGCGCTGGCAAGGCAGGAAGGAATCACGGTCAATGTGGTAGGGATTGTCGATTACGGTACGATTGGCGAGCTGGGGAGTCAGGAGATCGCTGAAATCGCCAAGGCTGGCGGCGGGATGAGCCGGATTGTCGGCACCGAGAACCTGGCGCAGACAATGCAGATGATGACGCGCAAAACGGTCGTTCAGACGATTCAACAGGCGGTCCATAAAGAGATTCGGCAGATCCTCGGCGATCAGACGGTGAGTGACTTGCCGCCGGAGCAGCGCTCCCAGGTCGTTGAGGTGATCGATGAGCTGAGTGAGAACAGCTCGCTGCAGGTGGCGCTTCTGATTGATGCCAGCGCCAGCATGAAGCCGAAGCTTCGGGCCGTGGAGGAAGCGATTCGAGATATGATGCTGAGCTTGAGCTCGCGGAAAGGGGAGAGTCAACTGGCGGTCTTCCATTTTCCCGGAGCCCATAGCGGAGAGGATGCCGTCCTGGATATGGATTGGACCAGCGATCTGGGATCGGCCCGTTCGATCTTCCAACGCCTCGTCATGAGAGGGGCTACGCCAACGGGACCTGCGCTTCTGAAGGTGATGGATTTTATGCGATATGGTACACTGAATGAACATGGTAAGTCTTGGCGTGAGAAGACGGAGGGACAAGATGGAATCCTCGGCGACTACGTCGTCTAAGATTTCCCTGCCGCAGGGAACGCGGATTATCGGACGCTGGAATGGCGGCCGGTATGTGATCCAGCGTCTGCTCGGGCAAGGGGCTAACGGCGTTGTATTCCTGGTGAAACGGGAGAAAAACGGAAAATTATACGCTCTGAAACTGGGCTTTGATACGCTGGATATTCAATCGGAAGTTAATGTGCTGAAAGCACTGCAGCGTCAAGGCCGGCGGCGGGGGGCGGCGGAACGGGATCTCAATTACCTGGTGGAGGTGGACGATTTCACTTACCAGGGAAGGGAGATTCCTTTCTACGTTATGCGCTATGTGCAAGGGGAACCGTTGCGCGCCTTCTTGGCTCGTCGGGGCCCGCGCTGGCTGGACGTGGCCGGCCTTCAACTACTGCAACAGCTCGGACAGCTGCACCGCTCCGGCTGGGTGTTTGGTGACCTTAAGCCGGAGAACGTGCTCGTAGGGGCTTATGGCGAGGTCGAGCTGATTGATTACGGCGGCGTGACTAGTGAAGGGCACAGCGTCAAGCAGTTCACAGAGTGGTACGACCGCGGCTTCTGGGGAGCGGGAAGCCGTACGGCAGATCCTGCGTATGACTGGTTCTCCTTCGCGGTCGTTTGCATTCATATGCTTGCTGAGAGTGCACTGAAGAAGGCAGCGACTCAGCTGCCGCAGACGCGCAGCCGGAGCGATCTTCTAGCCATCGTCGATGGACATGAGGCGTTGGCGCCGTATCGCGCTTGGCTGAAGCGGGCGCTGCACGGGGAGTTCAGCGATACAGCGGAAGCGTGCCGGTTATGGAAGGAGATAGTCACTCGCCGTATCACTCCGCGGCGCCGGACGCGGCCTGGGACCCCTGGATGGATCGTCGGAGCGTTTGCGGTATCGCTGACCTTGCTTGCCTGTGCGCTTTATTTAACTTTCCGGTTTTAGGTTGGCCGCTGCCTTCCTCAGCTAACGGACACCAGAGACGCTATTCACTCGTCATTGGACTTCCTCCGATTCTAGCTAAGATGAACGTAAACAAAAGACAGCCCTCCAAATTGCTACATCTCGTAGGTTAAAATGGATAGTGTAGTATAAACCAAACCATTTCAGAGCTACATAGCAAAGGAGAGCTGATACTATGCAGTCTACCACAAAATTCGTCGGTTTAGATGTATCCAAAGAAAAAATTTCGGTTGC
>NZ_JADQ01000049.1:0-36993 GCF_000518465.1 Paenibacillus sp. J14
TTTCTTCAATCTCTTGAAGTCGTTTGAGTTCTTGAAGGTGTTGGTCTGGCAGTGATGTATCCACATCTGTAATCTGATCTCGGTATGCTCGAATCCAGGTTCGAATGGTTTCTGGGTGCAGGTCATACGACCGGGCAAGCACCCCCACCTTAATCCCGGACAGAGCTTCTCTTACTACCTTTAAACGAAATTCATCTTTGGCTTTTCCCATAACTGAATCCTCTCCCTTATTTCCATTGTAAATCCTTGTAGGGGAGGACTCCAGTTTATTTAGGGGGCCTTAGGGAAAGTACAGTTCATTTTGGCGTATTTGAGCAATTTCCGGGTGTTTAGCAAGTTTTTGACTGCACTTTTACAGCTTAAGGAGGTCAAAATGCGCATTTTGGCTAAGTTTAACTGCACTTTTACATCTCAAAGAGATCCTAGCACGATTGGACTGAAATGAACTGCATTTTTACGTCTCAAGGTGACCTTAAGCACGATTGGACTGAATTGAGCTGCACTTTTACATCTCAAGGTGACCAACAGGCGCGATATGGCTAAAGTTCAAAATGCACTTTTACATCTCGCAAACTTCTTTCTGCTATATCTCACAATTCAGACGCAACTTTTCCAACTTCTGCTTCGTTTATCCAGTGTTATCAAGTTCGAAGAAAAGAAATACAACCCACACCAGAAAGGATCTTGAACCATGAATCAACGCAAACGCAGTACATTGGTGAACTTAACGCTTACTGCTGTCCTTCTCGCTGCTCCTTTGGCCGTGTCGTTCCCGGCTCAGCCGACGGAAGCTGCAACGAAAGCCAAATATACGGTATCTCCTCAGAATTTCAGCATTGGCGGAGCCCAGACCACGATCAAAACCATCAATCTGGACGGCACCACGTATATCGCCCTGAGGGATTTGAGCAATGGCCTTGGACTGGGCATCGGCTTCGACAAAGCCACCCAGGCAGCGAAGGTGGCCGGCAAGAATCGGTTACTGGAGATCAACTTAAAGGATTTTTCTTTTAAGCTAAACGATCAGCTCCTATGGGGACCGCAGCTTGTAGTTCAAGATAATACGACCTTTTTGCCGCTGCGTTTTATTCTTGAACAAATGGGATATGTAGTTGGTTATGATTCCGCTACGAAGTTAATTGCCCTTCAAGGCATTCAAGAGAACGAGGTGAAGATTAGCGCGAAGGCGATTGCAGCAGAGGGGAACGGGAAGGCGCTGCGGGTGTACTATCCGGTTCTTTCCGGACTAGCTGACAGCGGTGTTCAAGAGAAAATCAATGCCTTCCTTAAAAAAGAGGCGGATCAGCATGTTGCTGCGGCGGCGAAGGAAGTTGGTCTTGCTGTAAAAGAAAATGACCAAACGCTCGACCCGAACTCGAGCGCATCGAATCATCAGCTCAGCGTGGATGGCCGCTTTACGGTGACTTATAACGAGAAAGGCCGTCTGAGCCTTTATGTCGATTACTATGTGGACTTTGGCGGGGCACATGGTGTGACCTCCCGTGTACCGTACACCTTTGATCTCTCGACCGGCAATGTGCTGACCTTGAAAGAAGTCGCAAACAACACGAATTATGTATCGATCATAAACAGCAAGATTAAGGAGCAAATCAAAGAACGCAAGCTGGAACTAATTACCCCGTTTGAAACGATTGAAGCGGATCGCGACTTTTTCCTGAACCGGAACGGGGTGGTTGTTTACTTTACGCAATATGAATATACGCCTTATGCGGCGGGAATGCCGGAATTTGTTATTCCTTATGCAGCCTTTCAATAATTACTTCAGTTGAAGCAGGTTTTAGTTCAGCCTCGGGTCGATGCCTTTATCGATTCGGGGCTGTCGTGTTTAACCGGAAGGAACTTCCGCCTATGCTAAAGAATATGTATTTTTAGTAAAACGACGACAAGCGGGGAGATCATCCATGGAACAAGTGGGTTTGGTGTTAGGCGGCGGGGCCGTACGGGGACTCGCTCATCTGGGCGTGTTGAAGGCATTCGAACGGCATGGAATCCCGGTGGACGCGATCGTTGGCACGAGCATGGGCGGTGCGATCGGAGGCCTGTATGCGGCAGGCATTCCAGCAGAGGACATCGAGGATTTGTTATATCACACACCCAAATACCGGCTGATGGATCTAGGCATTCGCCAACGCGGGTTAATCGGCGGGAACAAAATCTACCAAACCGTGAACGATCTTTTGCGACAACATGGGAAGGATGGGCTAAAGATCGAGGATTTCCCCATTCGATTTAAGGCGGTTGCTGTGGATTTGATGCAAGGCAAGCAGGTGATTATGGATAAGGGCGATTTAGGGACGGCGCTGCGGGCAACGACGGCTTTTCCTGGGGTGTTTGCACCGTTGGTACGGGGGGAACAAGTGCTGGTTGATGGCGGGGTGCTGAACAACTTGCCCGTACAGGAGCTGAAGCGAAAAGACGTAGGGCTGATTATTGCGGTGGATGTGACGCGCGAACATGAGAAGAAGCCGCCCCGCAATATGATTGAAGTCGTGTATCGCTCCTATAGCTTGATGACCGCAGAGCGGAAGCATACCAGCCTGCGGCTGGCGGATATCGTCATTCGACCGGATGTGGGGCATGTGTCTGCGTTTGATTTCTCCAAAATGGCCGATTGCATCAAGGCAGGGGAGGAAGCGGCCGAGGGCATGATGGATGAGCTCAAGGCAGAGGTAAAGCGAGTAAAGCCGGACTTCACTTGAAGATGATTGGATTTGACAGAGGATCATAGAACGAAAATGGGGGATTTAATGCGCTGCATCACGGTACGACAGCCATGGGCAACATTGATTGCGATTGGGGCTAAACGGTTGGAAACGAGAAGCTGGAGAACGAATTACCGCGGGGAGCTTGGCATCCACGCTGGCAAGCAAGTGGATCGGGAGGCTTGTGAGACAGAGCCGATTCGATCTCTCTTAGCGGAGCACGGATATCGATCTGTTGATCAATTGCCGATGGGTGCAATCGTAGCGGTTTGTCAGTTGAATGACTGCCTCCCTGTCGTGCAAAACGACGGGCGAACCGCATGGTTGGAGGCAGGGGAGCGACGCTTGGAAGCCGCAGGGCAAGAATACCGATTTGGCGATTATGCGCTGGGACGATACGCTTGGGAACTAACGGAATTACGCCGGCTCAGAGAGCCGATTCCTGCCCTGGGCAAACAAGGCTTATGGAACCGTTAATACGTTATACTTTCAGATCTAAGTGCTTGCCAAGCGTCGGATGCTGGCTTTGTGACATCATTTGTACGAGATTTTGACCTTGAATTTCAGCCTGGTCCTTAGCCATACTTAACACACGGATGCTTACGGCTTGGGAAAGCGCGCTTTGGCTCATGGCCGTAGACAATGCTGCAATATCCATTTTGTCACCTCCTGGGAATTATATCGGTAAACGGACTTCAATTGATAATGAATTTTAAGCTGATCTTCAGGTTTCTGTAATGTTCCTTTAAGATACGGGTGCTATTCTTTAGATACTCCCTCTTCTTTAATTGATATAGATATGAAGAAGCCACCCCGTACCAGGGGTGGCTTCTTCCGTTATAGAAAACTAACGGAACGAGGAGACCTTATTTCTATTCCTATCAGGGTAAATATAGATGTAACGGAACCAGATGACCTTAGTTGAGCTATAGGCAGCGAAATCGCTGGCATGAGCACCAAATAGAAGAACCATTACTTCAAGTCTTCGATCGAGTTGATGTCCATGTAGGTTGGAACGACCAGGCCGGTTTTGACGCCGGTCATGTTCGCGCCGAGATCCTCGACTTGTTCGCCGTATTTATCCCAATAATCCGCATGGGTGAGCGGGAGCCAAGCGGCTGCAGTTGCATCAACGTCACCGCTGGCGACACCAGTCCACATTGGACCTGCCTCGACTTGGAGGGACTCGACGTCATAACCCAGCTTGGTTTCGAGGACATACTCGAGCAGGTTGGTGCTGGCGATTTCCGAATCCCAAGCGACGTAACTCAACTTGAATTTGTCGCCGTCCACCGGTGTCAATCCTTCGGTCCAGCTATCCACGCGGTCGGCATGGCTGTCTGCCCAGGCTTTGGCCGCTTCCGCCGGATCCTGACCTTCTTGGATCGCCGTCATGATCTCGCCCATTTCATCGGAAGTCCACTCGAAGCGATCGAGGAACTCATAGGCAGTCGGATGGTCTTCCTTCAAACCTTTCCGTGCCAGCGTGTGAATTTCTTCAGCTTCCCCGTAGACCTTCTGCGGATCCTCCAAATATTTCAGATCGTATTTGGCGAACATCCAGTGAGGGGTCCAGCCGGTAACGATGATTGGTTTTTCGGATTTTACCGCTTTGTCCAGCATCGCTGTCATGGCAGCGCCGGAGCCTTCAATCAGCTTCCAGCCATCAAGGCCGTAAGTTTCAATCGCTTGGCTTGTCGCCTTCATAATTCCGGCACCAGGGTCAATCCCGATGATTTCGTAGTTGACCGACTCACCGACGGCAGCGGCATTTCCTCCACCATTTGCCGAAGCCTCCGGTGTGTTGTTCGCACTGCCGGCTGTGGTATTGTTCGCTTGCCCGCAGGCAGACAGCGCCAACATGCCCACTAATCCTGCCAGTACCATGAACTTCCTTGTCTTCTTCATTTTCATCTCAATCTCCCCTTTGTGTTTTGGATTTAAACAGGTTTTGCGTAAAACGGTCGAGCACGATGGCCAGGACAACCACGGCCAACCCGGCTTCAAAGCCTTGCCCGATCTTAAGCTGGGTAACCGCCCGATAAACGGTGGCCCCAATGCCTTGCGCCCCGATCATGGAGGCGATGACGACCATCGACAACGACAACATGATCGTCTGGTTCACTCCGGCCATCAACGTGGGCATAGCGAGCGGCAGCTCGACTTTAAACAGCTTCTGCCAAGCCGTGGATCCAAAGGCGTTCGCCGCTTCTGTCAACTCGGCGTTCACTTGCTTGATTCCAAGATAGGTAAGCCGAATCGTCGGCGGGATCGCGAAGATTACCGAGGCGATAACCCCAGGGACAACCCCGAGGCTAAAGAAGGTTACCGCTGGCAGCAGATAAACGAACGCCGGCATCGTCTGCATAAAATCCAACAACGGTGAGATGATCCGATGGACCATTTTGCTATAGGCGCACCAGATCCCGATCGGAATGCCAAACAGAATCGAGATCAAGCCGGAAGTGATCACCAGGCCTAAGGTGTTCATGGTCTCGGTCCAATAGCCAAGGTTGTCGATTAGCAGGAACCCGATCACGGTGAACAAGGCCAACTGCCATTTTCCGATGAAATAAGCGATGATTCCAACGATGGCAATAAACAGCAGCGGATGCGGCAGCAGGAACAATCCGGCGAAAAAGTTAACGATCGTTTCAATCGTTGTGGACAATCCGTCGAAAAATCCTCCAAGCGTCCGCTCCATGGCATCCACCAGCGATTCAATCCATTCGGCCAGCGGCAATTTCGGGATGAATTCCATCTGGGCTCACCTCCTCCTTCAGTTCATGATGTTCTCCGGCGAGGGCACCCAGCACGGCACCGCGTACGATAACGCCCAGCAAACGATCCTGCTCGTCAACGACGGCCAGCGGTACCTTGGAAGAGCTTGTAACTTCAAACAGGTCACTTAGCACGGTATCCGGAGCCACGCGAGGGGCGTCTGAAATCAGAATTTCTTCCAGGCCAATCCCGGACTTAGCAGCACGGGAGGCGTCTTCGGCTGTAATGACGCCCAGCAGGCGTTTGCCCCGACCGATGACGAACAGGTTGGAGATGCCCCGTTCACGCATCAGTTCAAGCGCGACGCGGGGCCCTTTATCCAACGTAACGGTTTCCGGTCGACGCATGACGCGGGCTGCGGTCAGCACCTTGGACAGGTCGACGTCCTCAATGAAACGTTCCACATATCGGTTAGCCGGGTTCATCAGCATTTCTTCCGGCGTGCCAATTTGGACGAGCGCGCCATCCTTCATCAGGGCGATCCGGTCACCAAGACGCAGGGCCTCATCCAAATCATGCGTAATGAAGACGATCGTCTTCTTCATCTTCTCCTGCAGCTCAAGCAGCTCATCTTGCATGTCACGACGAATGAGCGGGTCGAGCGCACTGAACGCTTCGTCCATCAACAGGATTTCCGGGTCATTGGCCAACGCCCGGGCCAGGCCAACCCGCTGCTGCATACCGCCGCTCAGCTGATCCGGCATCTTCTGCTCCCAGCCTTGTAAGCCGACGAGCTCGAGGGCCTGCATCGCTTTGTCGCGGCGTTCTTTTTTGGCAACTTTCTGAATTTCCAGTCCGTATTCCACATTTTGCAGGACCGTGCGATGCGGGAATAAAGCAAACTTCTGGAACACCATGCTGATCGATTTACGCCGTACTTCGCGCAGTTCAGCTTTGTTCATTTTGCGGAGATCCCGTCCATGCAGCAGAATTTCCCCCGCAGTAGGTTCGATCAAACGATTCAACATCCGAACCAGTGTCGATTTACCGCTCCCCGACAAACCCATAATGACGAAAATTTCACCTTCATGGATGTCCAAGCTGACTTGGCCAACGCCGACAGTTACGCCTTTTTCCTTGAGCAGACGTTCTTTGGTATAGCCCTGCTTCAGCAATGGAATGGCCTGCTCAGCGTGGGGACCAAATAACTTGCTAACATCTCGGACTTGTAATATTGGTTGATTCATAGATTCACTCCTTTTCTATAGCTTGAAGTTCCCCCTTCGATCTCGGCTTCGCTTAGAAAAATGCCCAGCGAGGCAATATCGCATCAATCCGTGAGGTAAGTGTAACAAATGGAATGAAAATTACGCAAAGATGAAAACCGCACGTAAGGAACGTACAGAAAAAACTGAACATAACGAATCAACAGATAACTCCGATATCCTCCCAAATGCTCCCTAAGCTGCTTCTTTACTTTTGGGGTTGACTTTCTTAAGATAGAATAAGCGTTGAGCCGCAAAGAGCTTAAGCTGTGCGGGCGATGCGTTACAGCGGAGGTTGTTTTTGCATATGAATAGGAGGTTGCAAGCATGAGCTTGGACCAGCTCACCGATGAGCAACAGGCTTTATTAATGAAGGTACGCAAACGCGTAATTGAGGCGATCGGCCGAAACATGGACTTGTACGGGATCTCTTTGTCTACAGGGCACTTGTACGGGCTGCTGTTCTTTGCCGACAAGCCGATGACTTTGGACGAGATGGGCAAGGAAATGAAAATGAGCAAAACCAGCATGAGTACGGGCGTCCGCACGTTGCTGGATCTCAAAATGGTCAATAAAGTGTGGGAGAAAGGCTCCCGCAAGGACTTATATGAAGTGGAATATGACTGGTACCAGACGTTTACGGACTTCTTCGCGATTAAATGGAGAAAAGCGGTGGAGAGCAATATCCTGGTGCTGCGTCGGTCCATTGATGAATTAACGAAGGTGATGGCGGTGGAGGAGGACGAGCCGCTTCGCAATGTATTGGAAGAAGACATCCGTAAGATGAAAGAATCTGTGAAGTATTACGAATGGCTGGACCGTCTGATCGACGCGATGGAAAGTGGAGAGATCTATAAGCTGGTCCCCAAGGAAACCGAATCCTGATAAAAAATATAACGCTTATTCCCAAGCGCGTTGGCATTTGCGCAGCGTGGGGAATAAGCGTTTTTTTTGCGTTTCAGTAGACTCCGATGTCATCCAGCATCAGCTTGGCAGCGCCGCCGTTCAGATAGAAGGTCAGGCGCTGGATCCCCGTGTTTGGATCGAAGCTGGGGTTGGCAGCCGCAAAGTCTGCTAAGTCGAGACGATATGTCTGGTAGACCGCTTCGGTTGGATGCTTGTATTTGCCGCCTGACAGGTGGCGCTCCAGCCAGGGATGGATCGTAAATGAAGTGACAGGCAGCGGCTCGATCTCCATAAACCTCTTGAGCGGCAGGCGGACAGAGGTGTCGTTGCCGTCGGTCAGCTCCACCTCAACCTTGACGGAACCCGAAGCTAGAGCGGCATCTGGGGTTTGCTCATCCTCCAGCTCGAAGCTGCGGTCGGTGAGTGAAAAGGCGAGCTCCTTCGGCGGGCCGCCAGTTGGAAGGGGAGCACCTTGTTCCCAGCTTAACGTATAAGCGGACGGGGCGTTGCTGCTAGACTTACGCTCCAGCACGATTCCCCGGGACGGCTTGGTGCCGTTTTGCCGGTTCTTCGCCTCTTCTTCCTTCCAGGTGAGGTTGCTCCCCGATGCTTTCCCGCCCCCGGGAAGACTTAACCGGTTGAAATCTTCATCGTAGCGGGCCCAAGCAGTAAACGTGCTGCTCTCGAAACGATTGTAATACACCGTGTCCGGGAGCCAGGCTAATCCAGTGCGGTAATCCTGCAGCAGCGGAAGATAGCGGCTGGGTCCTGAATCGGTAGTTGTAGCCGAAGCGGGGCCGGAAGCGTTACTCCCCGTTGCCGTACCGTGCAGCGTTTCCTCGAAGAAAGCCGAGATGTACACCTTCGCGATGCTCCGCTGTTCGGAAGGAGACAGCATCCCGCTTCGGCTGAGCAGAATGCCCTTCGGATAACTGACGTCCCGACCGCCCCAGCTGCTGTTGAACTGGCTATGGTTGGCGTCCCCGATGTACAGCGAAGCTTTGAACCGATTCGTTCCCGGTGAAAAACTCGTACGCATGTACTGCCGGTCGCCGTCAAAGTCGCTGACATCGCCATCCCGCGCGCCTTGCAATGTCAAATAGCTGACATCCTTAAGCTGGGTGTATTTTCCGTCTACCTTTTTGTCCGTGGGGGCAATCGCTGCCACCGCTTGAATCTGGACGTCCTCTAAGCTCGATATCAGTTCCGCGTCGTCCGCGAACCAATCTTTGTAATCCGCAGCCATCGCCACCGCTTGCCCGCCCCGGGAATGGCCCGCCAGTCCGATGCGGGTGAAGTCGATTTTGTGGTATAACGGGTTACCAGGTTCGTCGGCAAAAACACCAATCTGCTGCAAATGCTTCAGCAAAATCCAGGCTCGAACCTTCATATCGTTATCGGGAATCCCCGTCCATACGGAGTAATTCAAGAAGTTCTCATCGACGGATACGACGAAAAACCCTCGGCTGGCCAACAATTCTCCCAGATAAGCGTATCCGTCATCGGAGAAATCCTCCATGAGGTGATTCCCGTGAACGATCAGCACGAGCGGGTACCGAGTTTGGCTATCGGCAGCGCTGTTTCCTAGGTTGGTGTTGTCCTGTTCCTCTGCTGCGACAGGCATCCAGACTCTCCCGTTCAGCGGAAGTGCTCGCTGATTAAATCCCCAATAGGCGGTCCGGTAGACGGACCACTTCTTAATGTAGACGGAGGCATCCACCGTTCCGGAGGTGATGTCGACCGCTTCTCCGTATTCGGGCTGCCAAGCGTCGTTCCCGCTGCCGTAGGTGAAGGTCGACACCTCATAAGGCCCGGGTTCAGCGGGGCTGTCTAGCAGCTCGGCCAAGCTTGGCACGGTCGCTGAACTGGCGGCGGCGTCGCTGCTTGCGACGTCGCGCGCCTTGTCACCATCGGCTTCGCCGGCTTCCCAGATCCCGGCGCTTTGCACGCCTTGATAGGCCGGCACGGCGGAGCCGCTCCCGGGACTCGCCGCGAACGGCCAGATCGCGGCGATGGCCGCCAGCAGCGCCGCCATGAGGGCAGCTGCGGCTTTATGGCGCCGCCGCAGCCTCCGGCTGGCGAGCGTTCCTGCCAACAGCCCGGCGGAGATGCCCGCCAGGCTGATCACCGCGGCGATGACCAACGCCGCGGGCAGCGCAACTTCGTTAGAGTAGAAAATAACGAAGCTCGCGGCAAAATCAAACAAGACCGCCCCTGTAAACAGGCGGGGGATCGGCAGGCCGATCAAAGCCAGCAGCAGCGCGGTGATGTGGGCGGTCAGGTACAGGCCCAGCGTTCCTGCGAGCAGGAACAGCAGCAGATCGACCGGACTCCCCAGCCCGGTCGGCATCCCGAGCGCCAGTAGGCCAAACGCGAACATGCCGGCCCCCCAGGGGCCGGCAATGGCGAATCGCCAAAAGGCGGTATCGTATCGGTAAGCGTTCCGGATACGGCGAGCGATCCGGTAACGCAGCGTCGGCTTGCTCAGTAAAAGTTCAGTAACCACCTGAATTTCCATGGCTTCCCCCAAAATCTCGTAGTCTCTCCTCTTCCTTTATTGTAACATGGGCCAAGGACCGGGAGAAACAGGGGAAAACAGGGGCCGAATTAGCAAGTTCAGCTTGCTCAGATGCTCGATGCCCTACCGAACCAAGCCGCTATTGATGACCCGCTACACCACTTTTGCAGGATTATCCCGTTCCATCAGTGAAGTCTGAGTGATCTTCAGGAAGTCCGAAAGACGCGTTAGGCTAGTGATGTTCGCAGGTCATCAGTTCGAACAGACCCATTTGGCCGAGCAGAAGTCTACAAAACCAAGCTGATTCGGCTGACCCAGCGGGATAATGCTGTAAAAACGTCAGCCTCAGCCCCACCAAGCCGCTGATCCAGCGGGATAATGCTGTAAAAACGTCAGCCTCAGCCCCACCAAGCCGCTGATCCAGCGGGATAATGCTGTAAAAGTGCCAGCACGAGCCCACCAAGCCGCTGATCTAGCGGGATAATGCCGTAAAAGTGCCAGCACGAGCCCATCAAGCCGCTGATCTAGCGGGATAATGCCGTAAAAGTGCCAGCACGAGCCCATCAAGCCGCTGATCCAGCGGGATAATGCTGTAAAAGTGCCAGCACGAGCCCACCAAGCCGCTGATCTAGCGGGATAATGCCGTAAAAGTGCCAGCACGAGCCCATCAAGCCGCTGATCCAGCGGGATAATGCTGTAAAAGTGCCAGCACGAGCCCACCAAGCCGCTGATCCAGCGGGATAATGCTGTAAAAGTGCCAGCACGAGCCCATCAAGCCGCTGATCCAGCGGGATAATGCTGTAAAAGGGCCAGCACGAGCCCCACCAGGCCGCTGCCCCAGCGGGATAATCCTGTAAAGGCCAGCAGCTCCAGCGCTACTGCTGACTCTGGCCCGAGCGCGGACGGAAACGAACCAACGACCAGACGATTAGCAGGAGCAGCACCGCCAGACAGGTCCCGATGCTGATACGGTTCTGCGCGTCGAACAGGAACAGCAGCGCAATGACGATGAGACCGATCACCGTCAACACTGTAATATAAGGGAATCCCCAGACTTTAAAGCTAGGCGCTTTCGGATAACGCTTGCGCAGCTTTAATTGGGACAAGCAGATCGTGATCCAGACGAGCAGCACGACAAAGCCGGGGACCGCCATCAAGAGACGGAACAAACCTGCCTGATTAAAGACGGCCAGCATGGAGCCGAGGATCAGGACAACCCCGCAAAGAATCAAGCTGTTCACCGGCACGCCCTTGGCGGAAATCCGCGCCAGCTTCGCCGGAGCTTCCCCGCCGGCAGCCATCGAATGGAGCATCCGGGTCGCGCCATAGATGCCGGAATTCGCGGCGGACAAGACTGCCGTAATCAGAATGAAGTTCATCAGATGCGCTGCCCCCTGTAAGCCCGCCGAGGACAGTACCTGCACGAACGGGCTGGTCTGCTCGCTGAGACTGTTCCAGGGAATCAGTCCGCAAATGATCAGAATCGGTAACGTGTAAAACAGCACCACGCGCAAAATAAAGCTTTTGACCACCCGGGGCAATACTTTCTCCGCATCCTTGGCTTCCGACAAGGTTAATCCGATCAGCTCAGAGCCGCCGTAGGAGAACATCACGACCAGGAGCGCTGAGAAGATCGCCGTCCATCCATTCGGGAAAAAACCGCCGTAATCCCGGTAATTGTGCGGGAACGGAGCACTCGTTCCAGGGAGAAGGCCAAACAGCATGGCTGCGCCCAGGAGAATAAAGACGATGATCATCGCGATCTTAATCCCAGCCAGCCAAAATTCAAACTCACCGTAACCGGCCACGCTCATTCGATTGATGGCCAGAATAAAGGCGGCGCTGGCCAGACTGAGCACCCAAAGCGGGACGTCTGGCAGCCAGAACTGCAGGAAACTGCCGGCGGCAATCACTTCAATCACGCATACGGCCAGCCACATGAAGCAGTACATCCAGCCCAATATGAAAGAGATGCGTTCGCCAAAAGCTTCCCGGATGAAGTCCTTCATGTTGCGGCCGGGATACACTGTCGCCATCTCGGCAATGGCACCCATGACGACCAGCAGCAGTAAGCCGGCAAAGGCATAAGAAAAAATCACGCCAGGTCCAGCCAGGCTGACGGTCTCAGAGCTCCCTTTGAAGATCCCGGTGCCAATGACACCGCCCATGGCCATAAAGCTGATGTGGCGGGGCAGCAATTTTTTCTGCAAAGTTGAGGAATCAGATTTCACGTGAACAAAGCCCCCTAAATCTAAGTTGAATCCACTAGTTGGATAAGCAATACGGACTTTATCTTACACCAATTCGCCCGATGGAGGAAATGACATCATACCCGGTTGAATAGTATCACATTTCGTTGATTGGTCAGATAGGCAGGGGCCGGCAGCCAATATACAATAATTTTCAAGATAAAAACAGCGTAAAGGGGAGAAGCATCTATGGCCCGATTATCCACGGATCGGGAAATGCAGCCCGAACCCGTCATGCCGCAAGTGCCTTATCCAAGAAGGAAGAGTGGGCTCGAGCGTTTTATTCGGCAAATTGATCTGCAGTTGATGGTCCTCCCGGCGCTTGCCCTCATCTTCGTGTTTAGTTATATCCCGATGTATGGCGTTTTGATCGCCTTTCAGGACTACAAGATCGGGCACAGCTTTACGGGGAGTCCGTGGGTGGGCTGGAAGCATTTCGCTTACTTCTTTAACTCGCCGGATTTTTACACGGTGATGCGCAATACGATCGTCATTAGCCTGCTGAAATTTCTGATTGGATTTCCGGCACCGATCCTGTTGGCCTTAATGCTGAACGAAGTGCGGAAAATGGTCTTCAAACGAGTTGTTCAGACGATTACGTATCTGCCGCATTTTATGTCCTGGGTTATTCTCGGCGGTCTAGTTGCTTCGATGCTCGCCACGGATAACGGGAGCTTAAACATGCTGCTGGAGCGGTTGAATCTGATTCAGGAACCGATTAACTTCCTGTCACTGCCCGAATACTTCTGGACCATTTTGATCACGACCAATGTATGGAAAGAAATCGGTTTTGGCTCGATTGTCTACTTGGCGGCGATTGCCGGGGTAGATCCCCATACCTATGAGGCGGCTTCGATTGATGGGGCCAGCCGCTTTAAACAGATTTATTTGATAACGCTTCCATCGATTATGCCGGTCATTTCGATCTTTATGATTCTGGCGATCGGCAATTTGCTGAGCGCCGGCTTTGAAGATATCCTCGTGTTGGCCGTGAACCCGGCGCTGCGAGATGTCTCTGACGTCATCGATACGTACGTGATCCGGGTGGGGATCAACAATTACCGCTATTCCTATGCTACCGCCGTTGGGTTGTTTAAAGCGGTCGTCAGCGTCGGGCTGTTGACCATCGCGAACTACGTAGCCCGCCGATCCGGCAACAGCTTATGGTAATCAGGAGGAGGTGTCCGCGATGTATAACAGCAGAGGCGACCGGGTCATGGTTGCTTTCATTTACGTCTTCTTAACCGTTTTTTCCCTCTCCACGTTATATCCGTTCCTGAATGCCATTGCTATCTCGCTGAACGAAGGGCTGGATACCGCAAAAGGCGGGATTACCCTCTGGCCGCGCTCCTTTACCCTGGAAAATTACGAGGTCGTCTTCCAGGATGAACGGCTGATGTCGGGATTTATCATCTCCGTTCTTCGGACCGTCGTCGGCACGGTCAGCGCCATCTTGGCCACGGCGATCTTCGCTTACGGGATGACCAAGCGCGAGCTGATGGGACGTAAATTTTATATGCTGATGTGTATTTTTACGATGTATTTTTCCGGCGGATTGATTCCAACGTTTCTGTTGATCCGGAACCTGGGGATGTTTAACTCCTTCTGGGTATATATCATTCCTTCGCTCATTGGGGTCTGGAATATGATCATCTTTCGTACCTTCTTCCAAGGGCTGCCCCAAGGCTTAGAGGAATCGGCCAAAATCGACGGCTGCGGCAATTGGGGCACCTTGTTCCGCATCGTGCTGCCGCTGTCGGGACCGGTCATCGCAACGTTATCGCTCTTTACCGCGGTTGGTCACTGGAACGAGTGGTTTATCGCCAGCATCTACATTTCGAAGGAGGAGCTGCTGCCGATTCAGACGATTTTGAAGCAGATTCTCGCCTCCAACATCGTCTCCGAGCAGACCGCGAATCTGGATGCGGCGGCACAAGCCCATATGGCGCAGGCCAAAACCGTCACCAGCAAATCGCTGTCGATGGCCACCATGATGGTCGCAACGATCCCGATCGTTCTCGTCTATCCGTTTGTGCAGAAGTATTTTGTCAAAGGGGTGCTGGTGGGGTCTTTAAAGGAGTAGTTGAATGAACTGCAGGCGGCGTTTAGGGCAGATGGTTCTGCTTTGAACATAAAAATGAAAGTCGAAAGGGGATAACAGTCGTATGAAAAAGCGGGGAATACGGTTCAGCCAACTGATGATCATCTTTATGGCAGTTGCCTTCATCCTGGCCGGATGTTCCGGAGGCGGGGACAACAGCGCGAGTGGCGGAAATTCTGCCGAAACGCCGAAGGAGAACAGTGGGAATACGGGGACGAACCAGGCGGAGTCTGCGGAATCGCAGCTTTTTGAACTGGGGAAGGAGCCGCTGGAATTCACGCTGTACGGCAACTATGACTGGTACACCATGCCCAAATGGGGGGCCGACGAAACGACAGCTTGGGTGAAAGAGAATAAAAAGGTGAACATCACCGAAATTCCAAACGGCGGGAATACCGTGCAAAAGCTAAACACGATGATTGCCTCCGGCGATCTGCCGGACGTCATTTGGGGCGAGCGGGGCGCGGATGTAGAAAGGCTGCGTGAAGCCGGGCTGCTGGTGCCGCTGGACGATTATATCGAGAAATACCCGAACTTGAAAAAATGGCTTGATCCAAAGGCCATGAACATGCTGCGATCCCCTGACGGCAAGCTGTATCAATTCCCGAACTGGTACACGAACCGTCCGAACGGCAATGCTGGCTGGGTGGTGAACAAGAAGATCTATAAAGAGCTCGGTTCACCTAAACTGGAAACGACCGATGATCTGTATAATTACCTGAAGCTGGTGAAGGAGAAATATCCGGACGTCATTCCGCTGGAGACGGATTTGGCCAGCGAAGGTCACGGGCTCGATCAGATTTACTCTGCGTTTAAGGAGAATAATTTGAGTTTCCCGCGTTATTTTGCCGTACCTAACGGAGATAAGATGACTTCGATCTAC
This sequence comes from Paenibacillus sp. J14, assembly GCF_000518465.1. NCBI lineage: Bacteria > Bacillati > Bacillota > Bacilli > Caryophanales > Paenibacillaceae > Paenibacillus > Paenibacillus sp. J14. The sequence continues at coordinate 15,367 of NZ_JADQ01000049.1, forward strand.
AAGGACGAACCGTTCCGGGAATCGGTGGTTTATGCGGCGAAGCTGTTCCGCGAGAAGCTGATGACGCAGGACGCCATGACGCAAACCCGAGACCAGGTGCAGGAGAAGCTGATGAACGGCCGGGTGGCGGTGTACACTTCCTCCAATCCGACCTTGTATGCGATGCAGGCCCATGCCGCTTTGACGCAAAACGATCCGGACGCCGGCTATTTCATGATCTGGCCGATTCATAAGGAAGGACTGGATAAAAACAAAATTTATCCCGGCACCTATAACATGCTCGGCTGGAACGCGGCGGTCATTACGACCAGCGCCAAGAATCCGGAAGCGATCTTCGCGTTCTTGGATTGGTGGACCGGTCCGGAGGGGATGACCTTGCAAATGTGGGGCGTGGAAGGCGAGTTCTGGGAAGGACGGGAAGCGGACGGCATCACGCCGAAGTTCACGGAGAAATATACGCTGGAGAAAGAAAAACTCGCTGATTATCAAGCGAAGATGGACCCGTTGATGTGGGTGGGGAATACCGTCTACGTTGACGATATTAAAGGGAAGTTCGAAGCCACGTTGCCGGAGAGTGAACGGAACTGGTCCACTTACTGGCAGTACGAGATTACCTGGAAAACGCAAGGCGATGCGACGGAGTTCATCAACTTGTTCCCGTTGCCGGATACCGAGGAGGGCATCACCTTCCAAAGCGGCAAGGACATTTGGCAGAAAGCCAGAGCACAAGCGCTGTATGCGAAGACGGATGAAGAAGCGCTGGCGATTCTCGACAAAGCGCATGAGGACACGATGGCCATCGGGTTCGAGAAGCTGCTGGATTACTACACTCAGCGCTGGCATGAGAATTTGAAGATGATTCAGGGCAATTAAGCGAAAGAGAAATTTTTGGGAGGGAGCCGATGGATGAGGCTCCCTTTTCCTGTAGCGCAGGACAGGGAGGATTAGAGGAATTTCTCCGTTCTCAACGAACGGGGAGGCCGGGTATACTTAGGGGAAACGGAGCTGAAACCGAATTTCCGCAAGGAAAAAAGGGGGCTGACACGATCGTGTACAAGGTACTGCTTGCTGATGACGAGCATCTTGACCTGGAGGGCATGAGGACGTTTATTCCCTGGTCCGAGCTGGGGATGGAGGTGGTGGGCGCCGTAAGCAATGGCTTCTCAGCCTGCGAGTTGATGGAGCGGCAGGCCATTGACATTTTGGTAACGGACGTTAATATGCCGCATATGTCCGGGCTGGAGCTGGCACGCCGGGCGATGGACCGGAAGCCGGACGTCCGCGTGGTGTTTGTCAGCGGACACCAGGATTTTCATTATGTGAAGCAGGCGCTCTCCCTCAAAGCCTGCAGCTATGTGCTGAAACCGATGGACGACGACGAGCTGGTTGCTTCGCTCCGGCAAATTACGCTGGAATTGGAGCACGAAGCAAATCGGAAGCGGACGGAGGAACAGTATCTAAAAATGATGCAGGCGTTGCAAGCACAGGGTGTAGAGCGGCTGGAGGACGAGCAGGAGCACCGAGCTGCGACGCAGTTGAATGAAGCGCGACCCGTGCCGGGCTGCAGCCGGCTGATCCGGGAAATCATCGCGACGATGCAGGAGCGCCTCCATGAGAACCTCACTTTAAAGAACATCGCTCAGCAATTTGCCTTTTCGCCGAATTATCTGGGGCATCTTTTTAAGGAAGAAACGGGCCAAGGCTTCAGTGAAATGCTGACTGAGCTGCGAATGGAACGGGCGCGTGAGCTGCTTAAGGACCCGAAGGTGAAAATTTACGAGGTTGCCGGTCAGGTCGGGTACCGTTATATCCCTTACTTTAGCCGGCAATTTAAGGAGACCTTCGGGATGACGCCGATGGAATTCCGCAAACGGGAGTGAATCCAACTTGATCAAGATCCACCGCGTGACGCTGCCCCAGGCCCCGCGTTACCTTCCGTTTGGCTACAAGCTGATGTTGACCTACCTTGTATTTATTTTGATTCCGGTGCTGGCGATCGGGTATTTTTCCCATTCTCTCTATCAGGAGTCGATTCGCAATCAGACCCGCAGTAATATCCAGGGGACACTGCTGCAAATCCGGGATAACGTTGAATATAAACTGGCCGATGTCGAGCGCGTCTCCTCGATGCTCTATCATGATTACACGTTGATTACGCAGCTGCGCAGTTATGAGGAGGGCTGGAGCAGTTATGAACGAACGACGATGGTGCTTCAGCCCAAGCTGCATATCGCCATGAATGCGACCGGCTTGAAGCTTGCCATGTACGTTTTTCTCGAGAATGATACCTTGCCTGAGATTTATCACGGCTCCTTTGTGAATGAGAACCCGGATGCATTGGAAGGCAACTATAATATCTATCATTTAAGCCGGCTTCAGCATAAAGCGTGGTACATCGATTTCCCGGAGGAGCGATACGGAGAGACGCTTGTTTGGCGGCAGGTGGAGAAGGATCGGGATCAGGATCGAATCTCGCTGCTGCGCCGGTTGGTCGATAGCAATACGCCGTTCGATTTACGGGAAATCGGCTTCTTAAGGCTCAGCGTTCGCATCGGCGAGCTGTTTGAGGCGCTGGATTACCGCAAAATCGGTGAAGGCAGCCAGCTGTTAATCCAGGATGGGGCGGGGGAGACGTTATACGAGTCCGGAGGGGTTACATCATCTTCGGGAACCGCCGAATATTTGACGATCCAAGAGGAGCTCGATGGCCCCGGATGGGTGCTGACGGCCCGGGTGCCCCTGACGATCATGGAACGGGACTCGGCGAAGGTGCGTTGGTTTGTGACCTTAATCTGCGTGTTGTGCCTGATTGTGTTTACGTTTGCCGGCATGTTTGTCTCCCGTTATTTCTCGATCCGGGTGATGAAAATCGTCTCGGTGCTAAACGCCTTCCGCGAGGGAGATTTGCATAAACGGATGCGCTACCGGGGGAAAGACGAATTCTCCCAGATCGCCTCCGCCCTGAATGAGATGGGACAAAATATCGAGCAGTTGATTGAGCAGGTCTATCTGACCAGGCTTGAGAAAAAAGAGGCTGAGCTGGAAACGCTGCAAGCGCAGATCAACCCGCATTTCCTCTATAATACGTTGTCCTCGATCAGCCGGCTGGCTAAGTTCGGGGAGATTGACAAGTTGCAGCGCATGGTGCTGGACTTGGCGAAATTTTACCGTTTGTCGCTCAGCGATGGACGGACGATCATCCCGATTTATAGCGAGCTAGCGCAGGCCGAAGCGTATATTAACATTCAGCGAACGAAGTTTGGTGAGGCGGTGTCGTTCGACTTTGAGGTGGACCCGGCTATCCTGTCCTTAGCCACGGTGAAGCTTGTGCTGCAGCCGTTTATTGAGAATGCGCTGGAGCATGCCTGGTTTGGCGATCCGATCCACGTTCGGATTCTTGGATATACGGACGGGCGGGTGGTCAGCTTCAAAATTATTGATGACGGTATCGGCATGACGCAGGGACGGCAACAGCAAGTGTTCCACCCAGCCCTCGGAGCCGATGGCGGCTTTGGCATTCGGAATGTTCACAGCCGCATTCAACTGCATTTTGGCTCGGAATATGGGGTGAAGATGTTTAGCCGCCCTGGGATCGGTACGACGGTGCTGATCCGGTTCCCGGCCGTTCCTCATGGTGAGGAAATGCCGGGTCTTCGTGCCTCTACAGGAACGTCAAGCATTTCTTCTTCTGACAAGTCTTGACAACTATTGATTTCGCGGTTTAAATAGGGAGATAGTTTTGAACATCTTGTGAATAAAGAAGGCGAAATCACAATGAACTCACAACTTAAGAAGATTCATCCCTTGTCTTGGACGATTATTGTTGGGACGATCTTTGGACGGATGGCATCGTCCATGAGCATTCCGTTTTTATCGATCTACTTGATTAAGTCGCTTGGAGCATCTCCCTCTGAGATTGGGGTTGTCGTTGCGGTCAGTTCATTGATTGGGGTATTCGCCAGCTTCTACGGCGGTTACATCTCGGACGTCATTGGACGCAAGCGGGTGCTGTACATTTCGATATTTGGCTGGGTGCTGGTGTTTATCGGCTTTGGGATGGCGAACCAAGTGTGGCTCTTCTTTATTATGAACGCGCTAAACGGACTCTGTCGTGCGCTGTTCGAGCCAACCTCCCGGGCGCTGCTGGCTGATATCACGCCGCAAGAAAGCAAAATGCTGGTTTTTAATTTGCGTTATGCCGCGATCAATCTCGGTGTTGTCATTGGGCCGATTCTTGGGTTGCAAGTGGGGGCTTCAGAGTCAGGGTTGGCCTTTTATTTCGCGGGAATTGTGTATTTGGTATATGGTCTGGTTCTTGTTTTTCAGTTTATCCTGCATAAGGAAGTCGGAAACGCGGGGCATGGAGCCGGCGAGCGCTTGACGTTGAAGGGCGCCATGCAAGTGACCGGAAGAGATCGTACTTTCTTATATGTTCTGATCGGCATGATCTTCTGTGTGCTGGGGTACGGCCATTTCAGTTCCACGCTGGCACAGTATCTGGAGATGACGCCGGGCATCCAGGACGGAGCCAAGCTGTTTGGCTATATGCTGTCGCTGAACGCCATTGTCGTGTTGGCGGTGCAGTTCCCAATCGTCAAGTTTGCCGGCCGTTTCTCACCGATTGTGCCGCTGCTTGCGGGCAATCTGTTCGTGTCCGGCAGCCTGCTGCTGTTCGGCTCGGTGCATGCGGTCTGGGCGTTCCTGGTGGGTGTGGTGATCTTTACGATCGGCGAAGTGCTGATGTTTACGATGACGGACGTGCTGGTTGACCGGATTGCCCCTGCGTCGCTGCGCGGGACGTATTTCGGGATGTTTGGATTCAACCAATTAGGCAATGTACTTGCACCGCTGGTGGGCGGTTTTCTGCTGGATGCCTTTGGCGCCGTGCAGGCTTTGCTGATCTTTGGGATCATTGCGCTGACGACGGCTTGCGGCGTGCCGTTCCTGCTGCTGGCGAAGCGTCACTTGACTGCGAAGGAAGAGGCGCTGGCCATGAAGACAGAGGCGCAGGCAGGAGTACCTGGCTGAGAAGCGGAAATGCTAAAGTGCTGATGTGGGTGCAATTCCTTTGAAGTCTGGCGAAGGAGAAAATAGCATCGCCGGACCGGAGCTACTAACGGGATTTTCTACCGTTAAATTCGGGGCATACAGGCGGTTTGGCGAAAATAACGGGAAATTCTATTGTTAATTTGCTCGAATCGGCGCCTATGGGCGGTTCCGGGTGGAATTAACGTTAGAATTTCCAGTTAATTGAACACAATGGCTATATTTATCGAAATTAACGGTACTTTTTACAGGTAACTGATATAAGTTAGGAACGGCAGGTACATACCATTTGACAACGGATCGGGCGATCAAGCCCGGTCCGTTTTAGGTTTCGGTTGCTTGGGCCAGATGAACGCGGAAATCATAATGAGGCCATCGATGACAAACACGATCCCCCAGACACGCAGGATCCCGCCCAGCGCTTCCGTCCGGCTCGGATCGTTGATGAAGGTGATCATGCCAAGGAGCAGTGCTCCGCCAATCAGGAATGCGAGGGCATGGCGCAGAAATCCTCTCAGCTCGTGTTTGGCATACTCCAGGCCGTAACGTTTAGGTGGTCTGGCGTCCTTTTCCCCGATGATCAAATAACGGTACCAACGATCGGCCCAATCAATCATGCCCTTGCCGAAAGCAATCGATACCCCGATATAGACGGCTGCGATGCCGTGGGCGGTTGTCGCAACAGCACCGTTGTACAGGTCAACTCCGGTGAGGACGAACAGCACCAGATCAATTACCGGCGTCAAAGCCAGCAGGGCCATTCCCGGCTTTGGCCGCTTTAATCCGTAACGGACGGATAGTCCCGCGAGAATCACGATCCAAAAGGCGATCTCACAGGCTACAATCATCCATGCAACAAAGTTCATAATGACCTCCTGTAATTCCGGTATAGGTAAAATGTAAAAGTTGAGTGTATTGTATCATCCTGCTTTAATTAATACAACTGTACTAAATAAATTGTGTAATCCGCCTTGGAGGTGCTAAACTAGGAGCATGCCAAAACTAGTAGATCATGAACAAAGAAAACAGACTATCGCTGAAGCTACCTGGCGGGTGATATTGGAGCAGGGGATGGAAGGGGCCTCCGTGCGCAATATTGCCAAGGAAGCGGGACTTTCGCCCGGAGCGCTGCGCCATGATTTCAGCTCGCAGGAGGAGCTGCTGCGGTATGCGATGAACCTGGTCAAGGAGAGAGTAACAGAACGGATCATCGCAATCTCCGGAATGGATCTGCCGTCGCTGGAGAAGGTGCTGAGGATTTTGCAGGAGGTCGTGCCGACCCGTGAGGAGACCCGGGCGGAAGCGGAGGTGTGGATGGCGTTTACGGCCCATTTCCGGCATAAGCCGGGGAAGTTTGATGCGCGTCATGACGGGTTGTACGACTTGATGCAGCGATTGATCACCACTTTGGATCAGCACAGGTTGCTGCAACCCGGGCTCGATCCGGAGATGGAAACGGTGCGTCTGCACGCGTTGATCGACGGTCTCACCTTGCATGCCTTGCTTGATCCTTTGCGGGTAGGTCCAGACCAAATCAACCGCGTCCTGAAGGCTCATCTAGATTCGATCACGAATGCATTTAAGGATCAATAGCTTGCAATCATCTTCCATCGTCAGCAACTGCAACGGGTATCCCCAAATCCGGCTACTTGTCTTTCGGTCAAGCCGGGGCTAGTCTGCATAATCGGCCAAGTTCCCTCATAGACATGTATCAGTTTAGGAAATCAAACTGCAGAGGGGATGATCTCATGCGCCGTTTCACGTGGATGCTGACCATCGTGATAGCCTTAAGCTTCGTGCTGGCTGCATGCGGGAAAAAGGACGCCGACGGCGTCGTCAAGGATTTGGACAAATTGGTTGCCCAGTTGGAGAGTTATCAGGGCTCCGGCACGATGACGCTTTATACGGGTGACAAGCCTCAGGAGTACAAGGTGGAGGTCTGGTACCAAAACCCGTCGTTCTACCGAATTGCGCTCACCAATGCGCAAAAGGATGTAACGCAAATCGTGCTCCGCAACGAACAAGGTGTGTTCGTACTGACGCCAAGCCTGAACAAGAGCTTCCGCTTCCAAAGCGACTGGCCGGAGAACCAAGGTCAAGTGTATCTGTATCAAACGCTGGCTCGCAGCATCTTGAGCGACAGCTCACGGCAATTTGAAGCTGACAAGGATAGCTACATCTTCGATGTTGCGGCGAATTACAACACTCATGCCCTTGTCCGGCAAAAAATCTGGCTGGCGAAGGACAACTATGCACCGAAACAAGTTCAGGTATCCGATGCTGAAGCAAAAGTCGTCGTCGAAGTGAAATTCGATAAGTTCGACTTTGGCACTAAGTTTGACAAGAACTCGTTTGACATGCAGCATAACCTCGATACGGCTGCCCAGAATTCCCAAGGCACCCTGCTGGAAGTCGATGAGAATGGCATGCTTGTGGAGAAGACGCCAACGGATGAGGCAACGAGCGCAAACGGCGATGCAGCAACCGAGGAAACGAATGGCGACATTTCGGCTGCACCGGCGTTAACGGAACCTTTTGGCGTGATTATCCCAACGTATCTGCCAGATGGTGTCTTGTACCAGGACGACAAAGCCGTAGAAGGCACCGATCGTACGACTGTACTGCTGCGGTATGACGGTACATATCAATTTACGCTGTCAGAGACGCGTTCGCCAGACCGCACTGCATCGCTCGTACCGGGTGAGTTAATCGATATGGGCTTTACGTGGGGGCTGCTGACCGGCGATACCCTGCGGACGCTGACTTGGACAGTGGACGGTTTGGAATTCCGGATTACGAGCGAGAATTTGCCGGTGACTGAAATGGTGAAAATTGCCGCTTCAATGCAAGATCAAACCGGTAAGTAACACAAGGAACAGGCGGATTGCGGCTGTGCCGAAGGAGCATGCTCCCCCGGCCCCGTGGATTCGCCTCTTTCTTCTATTAATGGTGTCTTTGATAAAATAAACTCCTTCTCAGGAATTGGGTTCTTTTGCAGAATTGACAGCCGCATCCATGAACATTACCATTAGGATATTGCTCAGATATTTGAACTCTCAATCTTTGGAGAAGGTGACCTGAAAGTGCAAGTGATGTATCGACCAACCCATGCGGAAATTGATTTGGACGCGCTGCGCAGCAATTTCGAGGAATTGCGGAGAAGACAACCGAAGGACATGAAAATGCTGGCATGCGTAAAAGCTAATGCGTATGGGCATGGTGCTGTACCTGTGGCGAAGGAGTTGGAACAGATCGGCGCGGATTATCTTAGTGTCGCTTTTCTGGACGAAGCGTTGGAGCTTCGGAAAGCCGGCATTAAGCTGCCGATTCTCGTGCTAGGATATACGCCGCCACACGGGGTTCGCACCGCTTGGGAACATGATGTCACGCTAAATGTCTTCAGCCACGAAGTGCTGGAGGCGATTGAAGCGCTGAATCCTGCGGAGTTCCCGCATAAGCTGAAAGTCCATATCAAGATCGATTCCGGCATGGGCCGCGTCGGACTGCTGCCTGGAGATGAGGCGGTCGCCTTTGTACGCAAGGCAATGCAAGTGCCGCATGTGGAAGTGGAAGGCTTGTTCACTCACTATTCCACGGCGGACGAGGAAGACAAAAGCTATACATTGGAACAATATCGCCGGTTTCAGGGCGTGGTGGAAGCGCTGCGGGAGCATAATATTCGCATCCCAATCATACATACGGGAAATAGCGCCGTCGCCATTGATATGCCGGAACTGTCGGTGCAAATGGTTCGCATTGGCATCGCATTGTACGGTTTGTATCCGTCCGACGAGGTGAGACGTGATCAAGTGCAGCTCACCCCGGTTCTCTCGCTTAAAACGGAAACGGTACGGGTCAAGACATTGCCTGCCCATTCTGCCATTAGTTATGGAGCGAGATACATCACCGAGCAGGAAGAGCGGATTGCCACGCTTCCGATCGGGTATGCCGATGGATATTCACGGATGTTAAACGGTAAGGCGCAGGTACTAATACGCGGCCGCCGAGTCCCTGTAGTTGGCGTTATATGCATGGACCAATGTATGGTATCGCTTCAAGCTTTGGCTGAGGAAGCCGAAGAAATTCAAGCCGGCGAAGAGGTTGTGCTCATCGGCCGGCAAGCCGGCGAGGAAATTACCGCCGGGGAGCTGGCTTCCGCCATGGGAACGATCCATTACGAGTTGATTTGCATGATAGCCCACCGAGTGCCTCGGGTGTACAAACGAAAGGGCGAATCGGTCTTATTGCTGAACCCGCTGCTGTGACAGAATTGGCGCAGCAGACAAATTTCAACAAAACTTTCCCTGTGTGAAGGAATTTATGCCAGGTCTATCGAATACTAAACATGGAAATGATCAGGTATGTACGGCACTACTGTTTTTGTTTATAATGAAATGCAGCATACTTGATATACGCTCGGCATATATTTCTTTTGTATAAATTTCCTTGAATAATGCTATACTGATTATCAGGAAACAGGGGCGAGTAGGTTTTGGGGGTGGAAGTTTTAAGATGGCTAATATGCATAACACCAAAAGAATCATGATCAGTTTGCCGGATCAGTTATTGCAGGAAGTTGATGGAATCGTGGCGATGGAGAACTCCAATCGCAGCGAATTGATCAGGCAGGCCATGAAGCTGTATTTGAACGAGCGGAAGAAACGGTTTATCCGAGAATCGATGCAGCGCGGCTATATGGAGATGGCCAAAATTAATTTGTCCATGGCCTCCGAAGCGTTCCATGCGGAAGAAGATGCAGACATCACTCTGGACCGCCTAGTAAGCGGGGTGTAAACATTGATCGTAAAGCGCGGCGACGTTTTTTTTGCAGATCTCTCCCCTGTGGTAGGTTCTGAGCAGGGCGGGGTCAGACCGGTGCTTATCATCCAGAATGATATCGGAAATCGATTTAGCCCAACAGCCATTGTTGCTGCAATTACGGCACAAATCCAAAAGGCGAAATTGCCGACTCATGTGGAGATTGATGCGGCAACTCACGGATTTGACCGGGATTCCGTCATCTTGCTGGAGCAAATTCGAACGATCGATAAACAAAGACTAACGGATAAAATTACGCATTTGGATGAGGAGACGATGAAGAAAGTGAACGAATCACTGCTCATCAGTCTCGGTTTAATTGATTTTTGAACATTTATTACTCATGTGTGCGTTTTTAGAATGACTTTTTTACGCTCCGGACGTTGCTCCGGGGCGTTGTTTATTTTGCGATAAAATTGATATAGGATCTTATAATTTTCCTATTTGTCGCGCGGGCAATTCGAGTACGATGGGAGTAATCACGGATAAAGGAGAGGTTGCCGTTTGAGCGCTCAGTATGAAATCTATGACGATCCCTTCAAAATGTTGATTTTGCTGGCGACGTTCGTGGCCGAGCAGCAAGACAGCAAGCTGGATTACGAGAACATCGTGCCCTTTGAGAATGACAAGTTTTTATTAACGAACGGCCGGTTCCTGTACAAAAAGGATCAGGTCGAGATCACCTGGTACCAATTCCTAGGGCGGGATATCCAGTGCAACAAGGACCTGACCCGGCAAGAATACAATCGGATGTTCGTCGATTGCATGGCCTCGGTTTATGGAGTGGGCTAGGCTAGCGAAACGAGCAAAAGTGCAAGCGCAAGGGAGTTCCTTGGCGGCTTGCACTTTCTTATTGTTGCTTGGACGGTTGGGTGGTAGGGGGCAGTCTGGTAAGGTGGTGCGGCTCGGCTCGGCTCGGCGGAATGTATTCGATTTTTCATATAGAATTGTGTTGATTTCGGGGATTAGGGCGGATTCTATTCGATTTTTCATATAAAAAAACGGATTCCGGCACCCGCAGGGCACATTCTGTATGAAATTTCATATATAATTCGCTAAAACCGGTGAATCTGGTGAATTGTATTCGATTTTTCGAACACAATGGTTGACTTAATCGGTCCGCAGCGCGTAAATCGGGCGCAGCTTGGCTGCCTTGTTCGCTGGAATCATCCCAAAGATGATGCCGATGAACAAGGAGAAGCCAAAGGCGATCAGGACGATCGGGAGCGATACGGTGGTCGTTAGCGACGAATAGTGGCCGATCAACGCGCTGGCGCCGTAGCCCAGCCCGATGCCAATCAAGCCGCCGAAGCCGCTAAGTGCCGTCGATTCGACCATGAATTGCATCAGGATGTCACGCTTTTTGGCCCCGATCGCTTTGCGAACGCCGATTTCCCGGGTGCGCTCGCTGACGGAGACGAGCATGATGTTCATGATCCCAATGCCGCCGACGAGCAGCGAAATGCCGGCAATGCCGCCGAGCGCCAGCGACAGTATTTGGGTTGTCGAATTTAGCGTGTCCAGCATCTCCTGGGAGTTAAAGATACTGTAGGCGTTGTCGGCATTTTGGAACTTTTTATCCAAGGTAGCTTCCAGCAACGCTTTGACGGTTTCAATCTGCTTGGTGTCCTCAACCTGTACCGTAATCGAACGCACGCCGCGGCTTTGCAGAAAGCGCTCGGCCGTAGCGATTGGGATCAGCAGCTTATTATCGTTGGAGGCGGTCAGGCTGGAACCTTTCGATTCCAACAAGCCAACGATTTTGAAACTGCTGCCGTTAAGCTGAATCGTTTGTCCAATCGGGTTATCTGTGCCAAAAAAAGTCTCGGCAGCTTCGGTCCCGATCAACGCCACCTTCATGCGGAACTCATTGTCCATGTCGATGATGTAACGTCCGGCTTGGACGTGGAAATCCTGGACCTCCTCGTAGGAAGGCGCGATGCCTTCTACCGAAAGACTGTCATTTACCGTTCCTTTCTTGGCCGTTACAGAGCCGTTGATCACGGGGGATACGGCCTTCACCCCTTCGATCTTCCCCAGAGCCATCGCTTCCTCAAAGGAGAGTGAGGTGGAGCTGCCCCGGCCCATGATGTTCACCGTAAGCAGGTCGGTTCCCAAGCCTTCGAGTTGGTCCGTAATCTGCGATGTGGTGCCTTGCCCCACAGATACGAGCGTAATCACCGAGGAGACGCCGATAATGATGCCTAGCATCGTAAGAAAAGAGCGGATCTTCGCTCCGGCGATGCTTTTCCAGGCCATTTTGATGCTTTGCAGAAGATTCATGCCCGGCTCCCCCGATCTTCAACAATTCGTCCGTCCTGGATTCGGATGACCCGTTTGGCTTGCTCAGCGATGGACAGATCGTGGGTGATAATAATGATCGTGTGGCCGAGTGCATTCAGTTCCTTCATCTTATCCATCACTTCGATGCCAGTCTTGCTGTCCAGCGCGCCGGTCGGTTCGTCCGCGAGCAGGAGCGGCGGGGAGCCGGCGATTGCACGGGCGATGGCCACCCGCTGCTGCTGCCCGCCTGACAACTCGGAAGGACGATGGTGCATCCGGTCTTCCAAACCAACGAGACGGAGCGACTCTTCGACTGATTTTTTTCGCTCCTTGTGCGGGACGTTGCGGTAGATGAGCGGCAGCTCAACATTTTCGTAGGCGGTTAATTTGGGCAACAGATTAAACTGTTGAAAAATAAACCCAATCTTCTCATTGCGAATCGTGGCCAGCTTGTTATCGGACAGCTTGCGTATGTCCTGCCCGTCAAGCAAATACGTCCCTTCGTTGGCGACGTCCAGACAGCCCAGCATGTTCATCAGCGTCGACTTCCCGGAGCCGGACGGGCCGATGATGGCGACGAATTCGCCATGCCGGACCTGAAAGCTGATATCGCTGAGCACGGTCATCATCTCTCCGGCCATACGGTAGCCGTGTCCGAGGTTCTGCACGTCGATCAGTGGGGGAGATATTGCCGCCATTATCGGCCACCTCCGCCGCTGAACCCGCCTCTTCCGGATGGAGCCGCACCGCCCCCGCCAGGAGCGGCGCCTCCGGCTCCGCCAAATCCGGCACTGCCTCCGCCGAACCCTCCCTGCATTCTCATTTGCTGTTGGGTGGAGGAACTCGAAGAGTTGCTGATGATCGTCGGGATCACAACCTCCTGGCCTTCGGTTAGTCCGCTGACAATCTCGATATATGATTCGTTATGCACGCCAACCTCAACGACCTGAATACGGCCGTTCATGCCGCTGGTGCCTCCGGCAGCACCAGCTGCGGCATCGGGCTGTGCAGTGCGGCCTGTGCTGGGCGTGCTGCCTTCGGCCGGTGCGCTGCCCGTGGTCGGCGCACTGTCAGCGGCCGGTGCGCTGCCTGTAGCCGGCCCGCTGCCCGACCCTTGCGGACTGGCTGCGCCACCTGCCGCACTTGTTCCGTCGCTCCCCGTTTCGGGCAGCATGACGAAATACCGGCCGGCCCGCTGCTGAACCGCCTCGATCGGCAGGGTTAAGATATCCTTTTTCTCCTCGGTGATGATCGTTGCTTCCGCTGACATGCCTACCCGCACGCCTTCAGAATTGTTCAGGGCGATCGTGACATCAAATAACGACACACCGCCCGAGGCAACCCCTTCATTCGCGATGTCAGAGACAACACCTTCAAAAGTCTGATCCGGAAAAGCGTCAACTTGAACGTTCGCCTTCATGCCCTTTGTGACGCTGGGGATATCCAGCTCGTCAACCTGAATTTTGACGCTGAGCTTCTGGTAATCGTTAATGACAAACAGCTCGCTTCCGCTTTTAGCCTGTTCCCCGGCGGTGATGTTGACTGCGGTGACCGTGCCGTCAATCGGGGAGGTTAACGGATCGGGAGGAACCATTGCCTCCTGCAGCTTAGCGATTTCCGCTTCCGTATTGCTGATGTTTAGCTCTTGCTTGGCAATTGATTTTTTCGTGGCGTTTAGTGTTTGCTCGTCGGCGCCTTCTTGCACTTGACGTTTAAACTGATTTTGCAAATCAACCAGGTCCAGTTTCTGCATTTCCAGGGAGGATTGCTGTTCCTTGATGTTGTCGGTATTATCCGTGCCCTCAAATGTCAGCAGCACCTGGCCTTCTTCCACGACGTCTCCCGTCTTTACAAGAACTTCGCTTACTTTCCCCTCGTCCTTCGTACGTACGCTTTCGCTCTCGGTTGAGACGATCGTACCTGATCCGGACACGCTAACGGTAATGTCGCCCTTGCTGACCCGGGTCGTATTCTGAACGGGCGCCGCCGTCTGATTCTGCTTGTCCGGCAGCTTTAGAACAAGGATGAGGGCAATGGCGATCAGAACCAAGGCTCCGCCCCCAATCCACAACCATTTCTTCTTCATCGAATCCCTCCAACGATGATGTATTCTACCGGCAGACGGCAGTGCTTGTACCGGTTCTCTGCAAATCAAAACCATTTTAGAAGATGAAGATGAGGCGAACCTTAAGTGAAGCTGAAAGTTTTCTGAATGATTTTTCATAAAAAGACCAATTCACGGGAAATAGCCATGGCGCCATTCACAACGATCAAGTACAATGGATGTAACATATTTTGGGGAGGACTTTTTTTTCATGGATCAACGTCCGTCTGAAACATCTTATTCGTATTCTACATTTAACCAATTTCCGCCGCCGCCGCCAACGACACCGCCAAAAACCAACGGCAAATCCATCGCCTCGCTGGTGCTCGGGATTCTCTCGATCGTGATTCCGTATGTCGGTTTTATTTTGGGGATCGTTGCGATTGTCTTCGCCAGCTTGTCGTTTAAGGAGATCAAGCGGAAGGGCGAGCAGGGCAAGGGACTTAGCATCGCAGGGCTCGTTTGCGGCATCATCGGTACGGCAGTGTACGGCGTCATTATTGTACTTGCCATTATTGCGATCGTAATCTTTGCGGCTGCAACGCCAGACATCTATGGTACGTTTTAAAGAACGGAATGAAAGCACCGTTGCCTGGGGCACGGTGTTTTTTTTCGTTGACGTTGACTTCCATGTCGCTGGACAAGCTGGAAAAGGCGCGCAAAGTTTGTGATAATAGAAACAATCGCAATTTTTTGAATGAAAGAGGGATAGGGCCATGGCGCAAACGGAGACGAACGGAACAGCGGTGCAAAGTACGGCCGATGCGGGGGAACAGGAGCGAATTATCGCCCAGATTGCGAAGGAGCTGGGACTCTCCCTGAAGCAGGTGCGAACAACGATCGGGCTGCTGGATGAGGGCAATACGATTCCGTTTATCGCCCGTTACCGGAAGGAAATGACCGGAGAGCTGGACGAAAACCAGCTGCGTAATATTGAAGAGCGGACGCAATACCTTCGCAACCTGGAGGAACGGAAGCGGGAAGTCATCCGGATGATCGACGAGCAAGGCAAGCTGACGGATGAGTTGGCAGCCGCAATCACGAAGGCCGTGAAGCTGCAGGAAGTGGAGGACTTATACCGACCTTACCGGCAAAAACGCAAAACCCGCGCGAGCGTAGCGAAAGAAAAGGGACTGGAGCCGTTGGCGGAATGGCTGCTTACGCAGCCGAAGCAAGGCGATCCGCTCACGGAAGCAGCGAAGTTCACCCAGGCTGCCGGGATCGAAGGGGGCGTGGAAACGGCCGAGGAGGCGCTGCAAGGGGCGATGGATATCGTCGCCGAGCAGGTCGCGGATGAAGCGGCAACGCGGGCATGGGTTCGCAAATATACGATGGACCACGGCATGATGGTGTCCGAAGCGAAGTCGCCGGAAGAGGAATCCGTCTACGAAATGTACTATAACTATCGGGAACCGGCCAAAAAAATGCCGCCTCACCGCATCCTCGCCATGAACCGCGGCGAGCGGGAGAACGTGCTGAAGGTGTCACTCGAAGTGGACGCCGAGGCGATCTGCCGCCACATCGCCGGTCAGGTGATCCGCGGGCGTTCCGCAACGGAGGACGTGCTGCGCGCGGCGATCGAGGACGCATACAAACGCCTGATCGCCCCGTCGATCGAGCGGGAGGTACGCGGCGAGTTGACGGAAAAAGCCGAAGCTCAGGCGATTTCCATCTTCGCCGCCAATTTGCGCAGCTTGCTGCTGCAGCCGCCGGTACGCGGCAAAACGGTGCTTGGCGTTGACCCGGCCTACCGCACCGGCTGTAAGCTTGCCGTTGTTGACGACACCGGCAAGTTGCTGGAGGTGGCGGTCACCTACCCGACGCCGCCCAACAACAAGAAAAAGGAAGCGGCGGTCAAGTTCCACGAGCTGATCGACAAATACGGGATCGAGCTGATCGTGATCGGCAACGGTACGGCTTCGCGGGAGACCGAGCAATTTGTCGCCGAGGTCATCGCCGAGCGTAAGGGCAAGGATCGCGAGCTGGCGTACCTGATCGTCAACGAGGCGGGAGCCAGCGTTTATTCGGCCTCCAAGCTGGCGCAGGAGGAGTTTCCAGATCTGGACGTCGCGGAGCGAAGTGCCGTATCCATTGCACGGCGGGTGCAAGACCCGCTGGCGGAGCTGGTCAAGATTGAGCCGAAGGCCATTGGCGTCGGTCAATACCAGCATGACGTATCGCAGAAGCATCTCGACGAAAGCTTAAAGAACGTGGTGGAGTCGGCGGTGAACCATGTTGGTGTGGACGTTAATACCGCTTCACCGGCGCTCTTGTCCTACGTGTCCGGCGTGAATGCGACGATTGCGAAGAATATCGTGAAGTTCCGCGAGGAGAACGGACGCTTCAAGAGCCGAAAGCAGCTGCAAAAAGTGCCGCGGCTTGGCGCCAAAACCTTCGAGCAGTGCGTAGGCTTCCTGCGAATCGACGGCGGCGAGAATCCGCTGGATAAGACGCCGATCCACCCGGAATCTTATGACGTGGTGCATCGCTTGTTTGCCGAGCTGGGGGTGTCGATGGAACAGCTGGGCTCTAAGGAGCTCAATGAGAAGCTGGATACGTTGAATCCGGATGAACTGGCCCCTCGACTTGAAGTGGGCGTTCCAACGCTGCGCGACATTCTGGAAAGCTTACAGCGCCCAGGGCGTGACCCGCGGGAGGAGCTGCCGCCGCCAATCTTCCGCACGGATGTGCTGAAAATTGAGGACTTGGTGCCCGGCATGGAACTGCAGGGGACGGTGCGCAACGTTATCGATTTTGGGGCTTTTGTGGATATTGGCATCAAAAACGATGGGCTTGTCCACATCTCCCAACTAAGCAACGGGTACGTCAAGCATCCGATGGACGTCGTCTCGGTCGGTGACAATGTCACCGTCTGGGTGCTGAATGTGGACGTGAAGAAAGGCCGGGTTGGATTGACAATGCGGGGACCTTCTGAGGTGAAGGCGCAATAAACGTCAGGAGAGCCGGTAAACGGGATTTCCCGTGGAGCCCGGCTCTTTTTTTGCGAGAGCGAGGGCCGTACTCCAGTAGATTTTCTGCTGTGGAGCCGGCCCTTGTTGCATTGAAGTGCTATTGCATTTGGTTTGAGGATTCGGTTTGGCTTTTTTGACGACTATAATAAAAAAACCAACAATCGTTTAACAGCCGAATTTGACGGCGATCTCTCTTGTTAAAGGCACGCATGATCTGATTGCTAAGCCAGTTTGGCAAGCGTATCCCCTCCTCCGGTAACCCATTGGTATGGTTAAGGTATGGGGAATTTCCCCAATCCGTGCAAGTCCCTTGCAAATCGACGGTAAATTCTGGATTGTGAGCACGGTGGGAAATCGGAAGGGACGGGGGCAGCTGGCCTGAGCTGACGACCGGGAGGGTGGTGCGAGGGTTGACGCCACTCTAACAGAAGTTTGGAGCGTTGGCGCTGCCTCCGCGTTAGTTGGGTCCATTCTAACGGAACTCAGAGACGTTATTTGCGAGGAAACGGGCATGATCCAATCCTAACGGAACCAGGAGACCTTATTTGGGGCGTGGATGGTGATATGGTCGCCAAAAAGGTGCAATAAGGTCATTACGTTCCGTTACAGCGGGAAATCGCCGGGAAATAGGCAAATAAGGTCTCTACGTTCCGTTAGAGTGGCGCTGGTTCGTTGGAGGGAGGGCGGTGGGCATGACGAGCCCTGCCCCCAAAAAACCCCGACGTTGGCGTGCTAAGCCCCCCAACCCTAAGCCAAAAAGCCGGCCGCTCCCCAACTTACAGAAAGGGATAACCGGCCGGCTTTTTTTGTTGCGGTTCTCTTGGCAGAAACTCAAGAGTTACGCGCCTTCTTCTTCGTACCATTGCTCCAGCTGAGCCTGGAGAGCACGGATTTCGGTGAGCAGCGAAATCAGGGGGTAATTTTCCTCGCGAATCGCGGAAAAAGCGGACTCCAGTCCGTTAATATAATCCAGCCCGCTGGTGATCTGCAGCGATTCCTGCAGGAGCTCAAGCTGGTCGCATTCGGCAATTGCACGCGGCAAGGTTGGAACCTTGGAAGCCGTCAGTTTATCGATTTCCTTGTTCAGCCGCAAATTCAAAGCGCTAAGCTGGTAGGCGTAATCACGGGGCATTTCAACGAAGATCAGTTCTTGGTCCTGCTGCAATATGACGTATCTCATTAGGGACATGCTTCACGATTCTCCTTTTCTATCCATCCTACTTGACAGTGTAGCGTAAGGAGAAGTTAAAATTCAAGTAATGAATCTAGCATTATATTTTGCATCTACGAACAGGAAGGGGAGAGGACGATGACGGATGAGCAGCTGCAAGCCTGGATCGAGCAAATCTCGCTGCGTTCTTTCGGCGTGCCTTTCCGGCATAAAGCCCGTTTTAACAGCCGGTTACGAACAACCGGAGGGCGTTATTTTATGAAAACCCATCATATCGAAATTAATCCCGCGCAACTGGCTGCCTACGGGGAAGAGGAAGTCGAACGCATCATCAAGCACGAATTGTGTCACTACCATCTGCACCTCGCGGGGCGAGGATACCAGCATCGCGACGCGGACTTTAAGGCCCTGCTTCAAAAAGTGGGCGGCAGCCGCTATTGCAACGCCTTGCCCGGAGCAAAACAGCGCAAAACATTGCCGCACCGCTATAAGCTGGTCTGCGCCGATTGCGGAATGACGTATCTGCGTAAACGCCGCGTGGATCCCGCCCGATACCGCTGCGGTCGATGTGCGGGGAAACTTCGGCTTTATTCATTATCCGAAGCTTAAGATGTGCTATACTGAAGTCAAACGATTGAAGGAGTGATGTCAGATGGCTCAATCTCAAGCCAAGAAACATCGGCAGAAGCTCATTCGAGAAGGCAAACGCAGCCCCGAGCTCAGCCGCAGCCCATTTGCGTTGCAGGATTTGCGAACCCGCAAGACGAAGACCAAGCAGGAACAACTTCATCGGCAAAAATATAAGAACCACGCTTCCTATTATGGAGACGATGGTTCTTATTATTTTAGTCCTCAGAATCTGTGCTTTTCGATACCGTTAAAAAAATCTCGTGCAACTCACTGTCCTCTGACGTCTTGGTCTGGTGCTGCATAAGAAACGCCGCGACCCAATCCTGAAACTCTTTCGCTTCCTGCGGGGTCAGATACACCTGATCCGTGGTCAACTGCGCAGAAGACGTTTGCGAGCGAGATGCTTTCAAGAACCGCTTCTTGCTTTCATCATATAAATTGTTGAGCAGCTTCTCGGTTTCTGACAAGGCGACCTGCCTCAGCGTATCGTCAAAATAACTTTTCTTAATCTGAATAGCCCCCTCAAAGGGCTCATAGTATTTCGCTGTAATGCCGTTGATGACCTTCGTATCCACAAGTTGCAGCAGGCCGATGCTCTCCAGTTTTTTGGCATGATAATAGACCTTGGCTGGAACCTCTCCCATCTTATCCGCGACTTCCTTCATCGTTGCCGGACGATTTAATTGCTTAAATGTATCCAGGATTTGAAGGCGATACGGGTCAGAATAGATCCGAATGTCCTCCAAGGTTTTTAATTCCTTCACATTGTCCACCTGCAAGCCCCCTACCCGAACCTCATGCGGTTGTCGTCGTTGTTTTTAGTATAGCTTGGGTCTATCAAATGCGCAAAGCAGGTGAAGGCATCAAATTTCCATAAAGCTTCGCTGCTTTAATAAGAACAGAAGCGGGATAAGTAGGAGGCATCCAAAGCTTACATACAGAAGGTGGACAGGCATCCATTCCCCTACAACCCCGGCCAGCGCGCTGCCTGCAGGAATCGCACAGGTGCAGACCATGGAGTACAATGCTCCAACACGGCCCAGCAGTTCCTTGGGGACACTTTCCATAAAATAGGTCGTGGATGGGGTGTTGCATAAGGAGACGGAAAGCCCCATGCCAAAGGAAAATAACGCAGCCAAAGCGAGCGGTTGAATCGGAACGACCGCAGGCAGGTACATCAGCGCATAGT
Source organism: Paenibacillus sp. J14 (assembly GCF_000518465.1). Lineage (NCBI taxonomy): Bacteria > Bacillati > Bacillota > Bacilli > Caryophanales > Paenibacillaceae > Paenibacillus > Paenibacillus sp. J14. The sequence goes on from NZ_JADQ01000049.1 coordinate 35,580, forward strand.
TGGCTCCAAGCAGCAAGTAACCGGTGAGGATGAGATGGCTTTTTTTGTAGTGGGAGCCCCTCTTGCCAATCCATAACCCGCTGACAATGGTTCCAGAGATTAAGCTAACCCCCATCAGGCTTAGGCCGGCAGGACCGGAACCTAGAATTTCATCCACATAGACGGCGTTTAGGACGTTAAACGGGGATAAGCAGAAGTTAACGAAAGCCGCAGCCATCACGATGGTAATCAGCAATTTGTTGGATACGAGATATTTAAGCCCAGCCTTCAGTTCCTGAACAAAGGAGTCGTCTGGTTGTGCAGCATTGAGGTGAGGAGCAGGTGAATCTGGGTTGGCGCTTGGGCTGGAGGTGCGAATCAGAAAAATGAAGCCGGCCGCAAGGGTAAACGTAAGGCCGTCAATCAAAATTGCAGTGGAAATACCTAAGGTTGCAATAATACCGCCGACGGCGGCCATGCCCGCTAATTCAGCTGCCCGCGAAGCGGAAGTGCTGAACGAATTGCCGCTAAGCAGTTTTTCCTTAGGCAGCAGTTGAGGAACCAAAGCCAGCTCGGCAGGAGAGGCAAAGCATTCCAAGGTGGAGGTCAAGAATGTCAGCACATAGAGATGCCAGGGGGCGAGCCAGCCTTGCCAATAGAGGAAGGCCGTGAAGCAGACAATGAGGCCGCGCCCCAGATAGGTGAACGCCGCGACCTTCTTCTTGGACCAACGATCCACCAGCGTTCCCGCGAAAAAGCTAAAGGCGATGTTCGGGATGAAATTGAGGGCAAACAAGGTGCCCATCATCAAGGTGGAGCCGGTTAGTCTGTATACCATCCAGCTATAAGCAATAGAGTCAATAGAATCGCCAAAACGGGAAATGATACGAGCGAGCAAAAGGTACAGAAACGGTTTATAAGCTGCCAGTTCTCCGATCCGGATCAACGGCCGGCTTTTGACGCGCACGTCTTGAGACATGAAAACATTCCTCCTACAAAAATGTTAACACGTTAAAATTATTTTTACGTTAATTTTATTTTATCGATTCTTGAATAGATTGCAACTCTTTTTTTTGACGACTTGTCTGATGGGGAGATCCTGTAATCGTGGGAAGTTGTCCCGGTGCGAAGCCAGGTTGGGGAAAGAAGGAAGGAGGAAGAAAGCGCTGATAGTGTAAAATCTCTGTGGGTGTAGGAATTGGAAAAAGCGGATATAGAAAAAGAGCTTCTCCCTTGGTAAAGTGATGTTTGACGCACAACACACCAAGAAGGAGGAAGCTCCTGTGAGCCACTTTACCACAANAATGCCGACGATGAAAGAGATTGAGCAATGGATTTTCCGGAAAATGCAGGAGGAATTCGCTCGTGCGATGAAGCAGGTACTGGAGGCGCTGGATCAGCAGATCCTGGAGCAACGGGACCGAGAGCGTTATCG
>NZ_JADQ01000050.1:0-36092 GCF_000518465.1 Paenibacillus sp. J14
ATCGGTACTTCAATTGCTGCTTGCCCACTCGCAAGCTGATCGGCAAGGAGCGTCGCGGGGCTCGTGTAAAGAAAACATTCGACACGGCCAAAACACCCGTTGCCCGGTTAATCGAATTGGGCGTGCTACGACCAGAACAAACCCAACGGTTACAGGCGTATCAGACTTCCCAAGATCCGCTTGCATTACACAATCAGTTGGAAGCGCTGCTTTCCCAACCCGTGACGNCTGCCTCCGCTACGCGCCCAGTGGAGGCTATGTAACAGCCTCCACTGGGTAACAAAATTACGTGAGTGAACCATTATCCTTCGGTAACATTTTTATATGAGTTGACACGTCACGGCCAGCGATTTTCCGTTTACAGCTTCAACCTCTCCAGAAGAACCCGGTCGCCTCCGTCCCGCTACATTCTACCGATTTCTGCGTCATCGCCAACTTCCTCATGCGTCGCCTTGACATAATCCACGATTTCCTGAACCGTCGTATAGGCGATCCCAACATAGGTATCTGCAGCGCCGTAGTAAATGGCGATACGGCCTGTGGCAGCATCGGTCAAAGCGGCGCAAGGGAACACGACGTTCGGGACGAAGCCGCGCTCCTCATACCATTCCTCCGGCGTTAATACATACGTGCTGGAGCGATATTTCACGCGGGACGGTTCCTCTCGGTCAAGAATGACCGCACCCATGCTGTAAACAAGGCCATTGCACGTCCCGGTGACGCCATGGTAGAACATCAGCCAACCTTCGGTCGTTTCGATTGGAGCGGGACCGCCGCCGATTTTCACCGACTGCCACCAGCCTTGCCCGCCCTTGGTCATCACATGGCGATGTTTGCCCCAATAGACGAAATCCGGGCTTTCGCTAAGAAAGATGTCGCCAAACGGAGTATGCCCGCTGTCGCTGGGACGGGACAACATCACGAAGTTGCCTCCGATTTTCTTTGGGAACAACACGCCGTTGCGGTTAAACGGTAAGAACGGATTCTCCAAACGGACAAACGTCTTAAAGTCTTGGGTTTTGGCCACCCCAATCGAAGCGCCGTAGAAGTCCGTGCACCAAATAATATAGTAGGTATCCTCCACCTTCACCAACCGGGGATCATAGGCATATTGAGGTTGGAACGGCTTCCCCTCCTCATCCACAAAAGGAATACGCTCCTCGTCGATCTTCCATTCATAGCCGTCTTCGCTCCAGCCTGTATGCAGGTGAGGACGGCCGTTAATCGTTTCGGCGCGAAACACGCCAACAAAGCGGCCATCGTAAGGAACAACTGCGCTGTTGAAGATGCGCGCGATGCCTTTGGCCGGATTCCTCTTCACGACCGGATTGTCATTATGTCTCCATACGGGTCCTGCCGCATGCTCCGGTTTGTCTTGCCAAGGAATGTTCGGCAGGTTCTCTCCAATGATTTTCACTGTGCTCATGAGGTTACCCCTTCCAAATCAACTCAAATAAGTGTGTTTATTTAACGGAGCCTTGGGCAAATCCGTTATAGATGTATTTCTGCAGCGCCACAAAAGCAATCAGGATCGGCACAATCGTTATCATGATCCCGGCGCAGATCACTTCCCATTGCGAACCGTAAGGGCCTTTAAACTTAAACAGCGCGGTCGAGATCACCTGCAGGTCCTCGCTTGGCATATACAGGAACGGCGTGTAGAAATCGTTATAGATATTCACGCCTTTGACGATAATGACCGTCACGATGGCTGGGGCGAGCAGCGGCAAAATAATGCGCCAGTAAATCGTGAAATAGGACGCGCCGTCCAGCATCGCGGATTCGTCCAGCGATTCGGAAATCGAATCGAGGAATTGCATGAAAATATACACGGCGATAATGTCAGTGCCTAAGTAAAGCAAAATCGGAGCAAATCGTGTATCCACCAAGTGGAAGAAGTTGATGATTCGGAATGTCGCCACCTGGGTCGTCACGCTTGGGATCAAGGTCGCCAGCAAGAAGGCCCCCATCAACAGCTTGTTGCCGCGAAATTTGAAGCGGTTTAGGACATAAGCGATCATGGAGCCGATCAAGGTCGCGCCAAGAATTGAGATGACTACGATAATGACGGTGTTTCCGAAGCCAAGCAGCATTTTTCCATTAATAAAAGCCTTGGAGTAGTTGGCGAAATTCAGCCAGTTCTCCGGCGGCGTCAAAGGGCTGGTCGAACCGTATTCCTTGTTCGTTTTAAAGGAAGCGAACAGCACCACCACGATCGGAACGAGCGCGGCGAAAGCGCCCAGCAGCAAGCTGACATATTTAATGAAGGCCGCGGCTACGTATTTCAGTCTATACATGGCTTACTTCTCCTCCTTGATCAACAAGCGCTGCAGCAAGGTGACAATGATCACGATAAACAGCAGGACAACCGCCATGGCGGAGGCAAGGCCAAGCTTGTTATATTTAAACGCGGTGGTCACCGTTTGGATGACAAACGTATTACTTCCGTTGGAGCCGCCGGTCATAATGTACGGAATATCGAAGGCGCTGATTGCACCGCTGATGGCGAGGATCAGGTTGAGCTGCACAATTTTCATGATGCTGGGAATGATGATATGGCGGAACTGATGCCAACGGTTGGCCCCGTCGATCTCGGCCGCTTCGTAAATATCGGAACCAATCGACGAAATCGCGCCCAGGAAAATGATGAAGTTAAAGCCCATGTATCTCCACACGGATGCGCCCGCCAGCGAAATATTAATGATGTTCGGGTTCTTCAACCATCCCTGCGTGTAAGCGCCAAGCCCCACCGATTGCATCAAGGTATCCAGCGTACCGTCCGGACGGAAGAAGAACAGGAAGATAAACCCGATCGCTACCCCGTTTAAGAGGTAAGGAAAGAACAGGACGCCTTTAAAGAAGTTTTTGAATCGCACCTTAAAGCTAAGTATCGTTGCAAAATAAAGAGCAATTGCCATTTGAACAAAGGTCGCGCAAAAATAATACAAGCTGACCTTAAAGACGGTGAAATATTTGGAGTCGGTAAAGATCGTCTTGTAGTTCTCAAACCCTACGTAATCATAATGCTTGCTGTAGCCGTTCCAGTTGGTGAAGCTGTATTTGAACATATTAAAAACCGGCAAGTAGGCGAAAGTGAACAACAAGGCGACCGGGATCAGCGAGAAGGCGAAAATGATCACTTTCCGCTGGGTTTTGTAGCTTAAATTTTTGAACACCACTCACACCTCCAAAAATCCTGCAAAATGCCTATCTCTGTCTCTCCTTGGCTAAAATCACAAGGGAAACGCGCATCCGGCACGTTCCCCCTGCAACTTTGTCCTCCCCTGTGACCGGTGTTATTTCACGAATTTGGCGCGGGATTTCACCCAAGCGTCGTTGAGATCCTTCATGATGTCGTCATAGGATTCGTTCAGGTTACCGATCGCGGCTTCCATGATCCGTTTCTTGAATTCCGGCTGCCACAAGCCGATTTCCGCGTCTTTGTCGATTTTGTCCACCAGGCCCTCTTGCCCCGGTTTTGCAGGAGTCTGCAGTTCGAATTTCACGTCAGTTCCTTCGAATTGCTTCAGCGATTCCGGAAGAGGAGCGCCGACCACCGGGCTCATGCCGCCGGCTTGTTCCGTGGGATATCCGGATTTGTTGATGAACCAGTCCACCCAAGCTCTTGCCGCCTCTTTGTGCTTGCTGTGCTTGCTGATGCCCAGCGTATAGTCGTCTGCAAGCGGCATAATGATTTCCTTAGCATTCGTTGGGAAAGGCATGTAAGCGATGTCATCCGGATTCTCAGCTAAGCCTTGAACCTGCCCGATCGCCCAGGAGCCCAGCACCATCGCACCGATTTTGCCATTGGCCATGTCGGCTTTGGAAGCTTCCCAGTTCGTCGTTGTCGGGTCATCTTCAATCAAACCTTGTTTGGCGGTGTCGTACATCACCTTGTACAGTTCATAGTGCGGCTGTCCAGGAACGAAGTTGTCATCGGTGTTCGGCTGGATCACATTGACATAGTCGACGTCGCCGGCAACGGTAGTTAATACAGCTTCCCATTGCGTCAAAGGCCAGCTGTCTGCATAGTTGCTGTACAGAGGAATCGCGTCGCCTTTTTCTTTGATTTTGTGCAAAGCGGCCAAAAACTCGTCCGGTGTTCTCGGCGTCGTCGTTACGCCGGCGTCGTTAAATACTTTCTTGTTGTAGAGGATCCCGGAAAAGTTAACAGCGATCGGAATCCCGTAAACTTTGCCATCAACGGTTCTTTCCTCCAGGCCGATATACTGCTTGCTCATCTCTTCCAACGTACCCAGCGGTTCAAAAAACTCCGGCGTATCCGCCAGCGGAATGCTGGTTGGCAGCAACAGAACATCACCGTAATCGTCAGAGTTCATCCGCACTGTGATTTGTCCTTCATAATCGGAAAGCGCTTGGAAGTTTACTTTCACGTTCGGGTATTCCTTATTAAATTCGGCGGCATAATCCTTGAATACGGTGTCGACGATGTCTGTTCGTTGCGTAATGACGGTAATCTCTCCCGAGATGTCCCTTCCCGCCGTCTGTTCCGTGCCGGAGTTCGCGGTTCCGGCATTTCCGGCTGCATTGTTCTGTGCCGCGTTATTACGGTTGTTCCCTCCACAGCCAGCCAACAGAGTCAAAACAAGCATCAAGGCCAGCAAACCGATGAAAGCTTTGTTCTTTTTCACATCCGTTTCCCCTTTCAATTTATAAATTAAGTTATCGATAAACTAACTAAGATTCTATAATGTATACGCTTACTAGTCAATGGATAAATCCATTTATTTTCGGTTAATAAAGTAATGTATTAAGTTATTGCTTATGAATGATAAGTTTAATTTTTCGCTCATCTTCCTATTTACCAACAGAATCGGTATACTGGATTTTAGATCGATTGGCTCTGGATGATAGATTGAACGGGATGGTGAATATAAGTTCATGAAACGCAACATAACGATGAAAGATATCGCCGACAAGCTGGGCGTCAGCAGCGTTACGGTATCCAAAGCGCTGAATGACAAGGAAGGCGTCAGCGACAGCCTGAAGCTGAAGATCAAGAAGGTGGCCAGTGAGATGGGCTACCGCTTTAACTCGGCGGCCAAATCGATCAAGGACGGGCTTTCTTATAATATTGGCGTGATGATTCCGCAGCGTTTTACGGGTCTTAGAGAGTCCTTCTATTTGCAGGTTTATCAGCAGATCGCCATTCAGTTGGACCACTATGGCTATTTCGGAATCTTAAATATCTTAAGCAGCGAAGATGAGGAACAGCTCAATTTCCCGCGGGTATACAGTGAAAATAAGGTGGATGGCATCATCATTTTGGGGCAGGTCAGCAAGAAGTACATCGAAACGGTGCAAAATATGGAGCTGCCGAAGCTGTTTCTCGACTTTTATGACGAGCATGCCGCGATCGATTCAATCGTTACCGATAACTTTTACGGCGCTTACGAGATCACGAACTATCTGATCCGATGCGGCCACCGCGAGATCGCTTATGTTGGCAACGTCTATTCCACCAGCAGTATCCAAGACCGCTTCCTGGGTTACTACAAATCGCTGCTGGAGCACGGGTTGAAGTTTAACGAGCGTTATCTGATCAATGACCGTGATGAACACGGTACCTATATCGATATCGAGCTTCCGGAGCAAATGCCTACCGCGTTCGTCTGCAACTGCGACCAAGTCGCCTATCTTTTGGGCGAGCGCCTCACCAGCATGGGTTACCGTATCCCGGATGACTGTTCGATTGTCGGGTTCGACAACGACGTATACGCCACGCTGGCAAATCCGCCGCTAACTACGGTTGAGGTGGATATTGAGCAGATGGCCCGATCCGCCGTCAAGGCGATTATGGATAAAGTGTCCAACCCCCATCGCCGCATCGGCCGCATGCTGGTGCAAGGCAAGATCATCTACCGGGATTCCGTTAAGAACCTTAATACCGAACCCGCCGAGTAATCGGCGGTTTTTTGCTTCTTTAGGACAACTTCACGCTAACAAATTCAAAATAAAAAAGGTTGAATCCACCGTTTAGCCGTTATATAGTTATGTCATAATTAGTATTTTGTTATCTTAATTTATATAACAAATAATAACAAATTTTAAATTTTCGAGATCGTGGGGTGAAATGCAAGTATGCAATCGCTCGAACCTTATATTGCCGGAATGACTTGGGGGTTTATGGGCGTCAGGGGGACCTGGGGCAACGAGACCGCAGCTCATTCCATGGAAATGATGGCGAAGGTGACCCGCAGTAACTGGACGGCCATTGCTTTTGCCGCACTGCAAGCAACAGCCTTCTCCACGGATATCCCCTTCTGGGAGGCGCCGACGGTGACCGACGAGGAAGTCCGATGGGCCATTCGTAAGGCGCATTCGCTGGGGTTGAAGGTATGTCTGAAGCCGATCGTGAACTGCGCGGACGGAACTTGGCGAGCGCACATTAATTTTTTTGATCGAGACGTCCCTTGTGAACCAAAATGGTCTGACTGGTTTGCCTCGTATCGCGCATATCTCCTTCATTTCGCGCAAATCGCCGAGGAAACCGGGTGCGAGATGTTCTGTATCGGCTGCGAAATGGTGCAAACCGACCGGCGGGAAGCGGAATGGCGCGCTTTGATCGCCGACATTCGCCAGGTTTACCACGGACCGCTGACGTATAACTGCGACAAATATCAAGAGGACAATGTGATGTGGTGGGATGCCCTGGATGTGATCAGTTCCAGCGGCTACTACCCGATCGGAGATTGGGATCGTCAGCTGGATCGAATTGAAAGCGTTGTCCGGAGATACGGTAAGCCGTTTTTGTTTATGGAAGCCGGCTGCCCGAGCCGCACCGGGTCGGCGAACGTCCCAAATGACTGGACGCTGCAGGGTGCAGTGAATGAGGCAGAACAGGCGGAATATTACCGCACGATGCTGGAGAAATGCGGAGAACGCGATTGGGTCCGCGGCTTGATGCTGTGGGATTGGCCGGCGCGGCTGTACGATCGGAGCCAGGCTGCAACAAATGATGGTTACTGCATTTATGGCAAGGAAGCGGAGACGGTCGTAGCTGAAGCTTATGCCGCCAAGCTGAACGCGATCGAGCGATAAGGAGGTTTTTTACGTGGAAACCCATGATTGGAAGGTACAGCTGCAGCAGGAGCTGCAAGGCAACATTCTCCCGTTTTGGATCGAACATACAATCGATTGGCAGCATGGCGGCTTTGTCGGATACATCGATGAGCAGCTCAACAAGCACCCCGAGGCCGATAAAGGGCTGGTGCTGCACGCCCGCATTCTATGGACCTTCGCTTCGGCCTATCGTCGATTTCCCGATCCCAAATACCTGGAAATCGCCGAGCGGGCTTATGATTACCTGAAGACGCATTTTGTGGACCCTCAGTACGGCGGTTTCTATTGGATGGTGGATGTCCAAGGACGGCCGGTTCAAGACAAAAAGCAGGTCTACGGGCAAGCGTTTGTCATTTACGCTTTGACTGAATATTATCGCGCAACCTCCAGCGAAGAGGCATTGGAGCAAGCGGTCAACCTCTACCGCCTGCTGGAGCAGCACAGCTATGATCCGGTTCATAAAGGCTATGTTGAGGCTCAGTCCCGCGACTGGAAACCCACCGGGGATTTAAGTCTCAGCAACAAGGATCTAAACGAAAAGAAATCGATGAATACGCACCTGCACGTGCTGGAGGCGTACACCAATTTGTACCGGGTATGGAAATCCTCTGAGCTGCGGGGCAGCTTGTCCGAGCTGATCGAAGTGACGCTAGAGCAAATCATCGATCCGAAAACTGCCCACTTCCTGCTGTTCTTCGATGACGGCTGGCAGGTCAAAGGACATCATGTCTCGTATGGCCATGATATCGAGGGCAGCTGGCTGCTCGTCGAGGCAGCCGAGGTGCTGGGTGAGCCCGCTCTGCTGCAGCGCGTGAAGGAAACCGCCTTAAAGATGGCCGAGGCTGTGTATGCGGAAGGCGTTGACCGGGACGGCGGGATATGGAACGAAGCCGATCCAAACGGCCTGACTGACGATAACAAAGACTGGTGGCCGCAGGCGGAAGCGATGGTTGGTTTCTACAATGCGTACCAACTGACCGGAGACCCCAAGTACCGGGCGGCTGCAGCAAATTCCTGGAGCTTTATTCAAACGTATCTGGTGGATCGTAAACACGGCGAATGGTTCTGGGGCGTGGATCGAGGCGGCGCACCGTTGCCGGGCGAACCAAAGGTCAGCCCTTGGAAATGCCCTTATCATAACAGCCGCGCGTGTCTGGAAATGCTGGAGCGTCTGGAACGTGAGAAGTAATTTGATGGATCGGAGGAATTGAGAATGAGCCTATTTGACGAAAGAAAACAGCAGCTGACCGAACGTTACGAACAGCTGATTGCGCGCCGCAACGAGAAAATGCCCTATGGCAACGGGGTGTACGACCGCTACCGCTATCCGGTCTTGACGGCGGAGCATGCGCCGCTCATTTGGAGATACGATTTCAATCCGGCGACGAATCCGTATTTCTCTGAACGCCTTGGCGTCAACGGCGTGTTTAATCCGGGAGCCATCGAGCTGAATGGAAAATTTTATCTGATCGCCCGCGTTGAAGGCGTAGACCGCAAATCGTTCTTCGCTGTAGCCGAGAGCGATAACGGCATCGACGGCTTCCGTTTCTGGGATAAGCCGGTGGTTATGCCCGAAACCGAAGATCCGGACGTCAACGTCTACGACATGCGGGTCGTGCGGCATGAAGACGGCTGGATTTACGGGCTGTTCTGTACGGAGCGGAAAGACCCCCATGCGCCGCGGGGAGATCTGTCGAGCGCCGTAGCCCAGTGCGGCATCGCCCGCACGAAGGATCTCGTCACTTGGGAGCGGTTAGCCGACCTGAAAACGAAATCTCCGCAGCAGCGCAATGTGGTGCTGCACCCCGAGTTCGTAGACGGGAAATACGCGTTCTACACCCGTCCGCAGGACGGCTTCATCGACGCCGGCTCCGGCGGCGGCATCGGCTGGGGGTTGTCTGATTCGATCGAGCAGGCGGTCATCGACGAGGAAATCATCGTTGACGACCGCAAGTACCATACGATCAAAGAGGTCAAGAACGGCCAAGGTCCCGCCCCGATCAAAACGGATAAAGGTTGGCTGCACATCGCCCATGGCGTGCGGGGAACGGCGGCCGGGCTCCGCTACGTGCTGTACGCCTTCCTCTCCGACTTGCAGGAGCCGCAGCGGGTGACGCATCGGCCGGGCGGCCATCTGATCGCACCGGAAGGCGAGGAGCGTGTCGGCGATGTGTCCAACGTCGTGTTCTGTAACGGCGTCATCGCCCGCGACAACGGCGACGTCTTCATCTATTACGCTTCCTCTGATACGCGCATCCACGTCGCCACAACGACGGTCGACCGGCTGCTGGACTACGTGCTGAACACGCCGGAGGATCCGCTGCGCTCCTATGCCTGCGTACAGCAACGAATCGATTTGATCGAGCGGAATATCCAATTTCTGAACAAGTAAAACAAGCGAGCTGCCAGGAGTTCATCTCTTGGCAGCTCGTTTGTTTGAGTTGACTTCTTTACTCGGCCTTTCGATGCGGCTCGGCGGTGGAATCCCGGTATACCGTCTCGACGGAGATCATGATTTTCTCCCGCGGCGCGTCCGGTTGGGCCAGTCGTTCCAGCAGCTTCCTCACCGCCCGCTGGCCAAGTTTCTCCTTCGGCACGTTAATGGTGGTAATGGCCGGAGTGTACCGGGCCGCATCGTCGATATTGTCAAACCCGCTGACCGTGATATCCCCGGGCACGTGAAGGCCAATCTCACTCAGGACGGAGCAGGCATGCATCGCGATGGAGTCGTTCGCACACACAAGCGCGGTCGGGAGCGTCCCTTCCGCTTTCTGCCCCTCCAGCCATCCGCGCAGCACGTCGCCGTAAGCCCCGGTGTCGACACCTTCCAGCTCCAGCATCGGATCCTCCAGGGACTGCGGTGTCAAGCCGTTCTCCTCCAAGGCGCTGCGGAAGCCAATCCAGCGGTCCCGAAAGCTGCGGGAAAACGTTAAATTGCCTAAGAAATGCAGCTTCCGATGCCCCAGGCCGATCAGGTGATTGGTCAAACGGGCCATCCCATCAACGTTGTTAGCGAAGACCGTGTCGCTTGGAATCAGCGGGTCCTCATGATCGACCAGCACGATCGGCAGCCCGATCCGGTGTACCTCCAGCAGGAATGGGGTGGCGATCTGCCCCACCCCGATCATCCCCAGAATCCCGTCAGGATTCAGGATGCTCATGAAGTTGTCACCGCGAGGTTCGGATACGATAATCATCCCCAGCTCCTGCGCCTCCAGCTCCCGGGAGATGCCTTCCAGCAGTCTACCCCAATACAGCGATTCCTTGTTCTGAAACCGGATATTTGGCATCAGCACCAGCACTGACTGCTTGCCGGCCGGTGCCGGCAGCGCGGTTCCCGTAGGGATGACGTTCTTCACATAACCGTTCTTCTGATTAAAATACCCAAGCTGGGAGGCAGCTTGAATGACCCGCTCCCGGGTCTGCTCGCTGACCCCTCCCTTGCCGGACAAAGCTTTGGATACAACGAATTTCGAGACGCCTAGATGGTCGGCGATTTGCTGCATCGTAATTTTTTTCAAGGACTCTAACCTCCGAAATAACGTATAACGAACGGGTTCATAACAATATAACAACAGTATAACAAACTCGCCATTCGTTATAAATCGTTATTTCATTCGCCTGGACCAAACCAGGAGGCCACCCAATGAATGCTCTTCTGCGACGCCTGCTGCAATAGGTGAGCCGCTTTGTCGGCAAATCGGTCGATGGCCGGCGGCGAGGGCGGCGGCATCAGCAGGTCAGCTGGCGTCTGCAGCGCCTGACCGCCCCCCGTCGTGTTTGGCACATCGGTCCCGGATGGGGAGGTTCCGTAGCCGGGAACCTGGGTATAACCGCCTGTCGTTCCTTGCGGCGCGGCATTGCCTTGACCGGTTGTCCAAATGGGGGGGGATCCGGCGGTCCAACCGTTGTTGTTCTGCTGCAATTGCTGCTGCAATTGCTGTTGCGATTGTTGCGGCTGCTGCGATTGCGGATAGGGATAGATCATGGATTGTCCGTTCATGCCTGCAGTCGTCCCTCCGGTTTGAAATCCGGGGCCGAGGATCGAGCTGGTTCCGCTTTCGGCAAGCTGCATCCCCAGCGTCACCCCAGTCGCCAGCAATAAACCGTATACCAATGTTTTTCGCAGCATTTTAGCCATGTCCATCCCCCATTCAAATCAAGATTTCTTGTTTGTGCTGTTCGTTCCTTTGTTCACGCTGTCCGAAGACTTATTGGAACTGCCCGCGCCTTTGTTCGTGGTGCCAGCGGACTTGTCCGTGCTCTTTGCGCTGCCGCTAGCGATGCCGTTCGTACTGCTCTTCGACAGCTTGCCTGCTTTCTCCGCGTCCTGACTTTCCCAATACAGATCGGCCAAAATTCCGGCCAGCACCTTGGCGGTACGCTCCAGCTCTTCCTGGCTGTTGTCGATGCCGCCGATTTCGATCAGCACGCTGTTCGGCGACAGCGACTGGTTATATTCCCCGTTGCCTTGGGAAGACGTCTTCCCCCAGATGCCTCTGGAAATCCCGGGATACGCCTTCTCCAACCGTTCATGGATGGAGCTGGCGAATTTCTCATTCTCGCGCCAATTCTTGTTCCCGTGTCCGATAATGAAGTATACCTGGGCATAATTCACACCGTTGATGGTTGTTGTCGTTTTGTCGTGGCGCTGCGAGTCGCGGTGAATATCGATAAAATATTGCAGCTGACCGTTTTCGGCCATCGCTTGTTTGACCGTCTCTCGGGAATATTTATATGAGTAGTTATAGTTGTAATTGCTCACCTTGGCCGCATAATTTTCGAACTTGTGTAAGGCTGCGACTCCTCTGCGCTCCAGCTCTTTCGCTAAGGCTTCTCCAACTAAACCTACGTTCTTCTTATCCTCCGCCGAGCTCGGATTATCTACATTTGTACCAAGCACGGGATTAAAAGATTCTTGCGGATGGGAATGATAGATCATCACGATATTTTTGTTGCCCGGCTTGATGGAAGGCTCCTCTTGATTCCCGGTCGAGCCGTCCGTCTTCCCCGGTTCCTCTGCTGGCGGCTGTGCCGTGTCCGAATCGTTACCTTCCTGCCCGGGGTCCGCGTTACTTCCGTCATCGGGGACATCCGGTTCCGGGTGATCCGGCGCACTTCCATCCGCTCCTGCGCCCGGTCGATAGTCTTCCGGAGCTTGGGCCGCCCCGTTGCCGGAGCCGGTGCGTAGCAGGATTGGACTGTCAGCCCCTAACCCTGGCACTTCCCGGGCAACCAAGCTCTTCGGATCGGACGGATTCACGTCCGTTAATAGCTGAAAGACGAAGTTCGTCACCTGCTTCCCGGAAATCGCCGGGGTCTGCTTCTCGCTAGCCACATGCGGCAGCTCCATACCAACCATATCCATGAAGAATCCGCTCGACAGCGAGGCAGCCAGTCCTTTCATCGAGGAGACAGGGGAGGTGTTCAGCTGTTTCTCAGCTATCCCCAGCACCCCCAGCATGACGAAGAAGATTACCGACATGGCCGATAGCAGCAAAAAGGTGCGTCCCATCGCCAACACATGAAGCAGATTCCTTCTTATTTTTCCTAGATTCCAAGCCTTGAATTTCATATGCATGTCCTCCTCCAGCCGCTTTCAAACTATATTCCAAATCTATGAACCTAGTTGAAAGGCTAGAACCTCAAATTCTCACACAAAAAAAGAAATCCGCTAGATTCGCGGATTTCCTTGAGATTTTCGGAGGGAGCTAGAAGGGGCGTGCGATTGTTAATGCGTGTAGGACGCCACGTTATCCGGCGTAACTGCCTCATGCAGCGAAATATTAAGTCCGCTAGCAATCACGTTAGCTACGTCCTCGATGAATTCATCAATCTCCTTCGGCGTAACGATCAGATCATGGCCAAGCGGTTCAAGCACCTCTTTGACGAGGCCCAGACGCTCGTTTTCATTCAGGTCATTCAGCATGCCCATGATCTGCTTCGTCGGAGCGTTCCCGTCGTCGCTCTCCTGGTTAAAATGATTTTTCATCAGATCCAATACATTATTGACGATCGTCGATGCGTAGCACACCGTTGGAACGCCGATAGCGATACAAGGCACGCCTAAAATTTCCTTCGTTAACCCTCGGCGCTTATTGCCGATCCCTGAACCGGGATGGATGCCGATATCGGCGATCTGGATCGTCGTATTCACCCGCTCCAAGGAGCGCGAAGCGAGCGCATCGATGGCGATGATCAGATCCGGTTTCGTTCGTTCCACGATCCCTTGCACCACTTCGCTGGATTCAATGCCGGTAATACCAAGCACCCCGGGGGCAATCGCACTGACCTCGCGGTAACCTGGCGCAACCTGGTCCGGGGTCAGCTCGAAGTAATGCCGAGTAACCATCACATTCTCCACCACAATCGGTCCCAGCGCATCCGGTGTGACGTTCCAGTTACCGAGGCCGACGATCAACGTCTTAGCCTCCGGGCCAACCCCGATTTTATTTAAAAATGCGGTAAACTCCTTGGCAAACACCGCAGCCACCTTCTCTTGCAGCTCGGTATCTTGATTGCGAAGACCGGGAACCTCCAGCGTTACATAATGCCCCTGAATTCGTCCAATTTGCCGCGAGGCTGCCTCATTGGTCACATCCAAACGGGTAATCTTGATCCCGTCCTGTTCCTCGACTTGCTCATTGAGCCCGGGGACCGGGCCGCCATGGATCGTCTCCGCAATTTCCTTCGATTCCACGGCCAAGTCGGTGCGTACGGAATATTCCCGCAAGTCCAAGTTCATGCCACAAGACCTCCATTTCCTCTGATTGCCTTTATTGTGCGGGAGAGGGAATGGGTTTATACATCCCTTCCGCAAGGCTAAAAAACTTGCGTGAAATCAAGAGATTCGGTATGATGAATTTATTGCTTTTTGGTATCTTGCGTGATAAAATACTTTAAGTTGTGAATCATCTGGGTTGATATATGCTTTACAGGAGGTGAATGCAATGCCTAACATTAAATCCGCAATCAAACGCGTAAAAACGAGCGACAAACGCCGCGCGTTGAACGCTTCGCAAAAATCCGCCCTGCGTACAGCTGTGAAAACAGTTGACACCGCTCTGGCGAACAACGAAGTTGAAGCAGCTAAAGCTGCTTTCGTGGCTGCTACCAAAAAATTGGACAAAGCCGTTACTAAAGGTCTGATCCATAAGAACGCAGCTGCCCGTAAGAAATCCCGCTTGGCTAAAAAATTAAACGAACTTACGTCCCAAGCGTAAGACTCGTTAAATGATACGAAGCTCAAAAAGACCTGAACGATTACGTTCAGGTCTTTTTGGTTGCCGTTTGGGCCGAGCCTCTGGCTTCAAGCCGCGAGTTTTAGCAAAAACAGCTCCAGCCCCAGCACTTTGTCGATTTGCCCGCTTTTCATCCGGTAATCCAGTTCGGCCAGCTCGGATAAAATCGCCTTCAAACGGCCGGTTTCAAACTTCCGGGCCTGGTCGCCGGCCAGCTTGACAACGTACGGATGCAGGCTTAACTGGGAAGCAATCTGTTGCTGCGAATAGCTTTGGCGGGCGAGCTCCTTCACCTGCAGCATAATCCGGAACTGGCGAGCGATGAGCGCCGCAATTTTGATCGGTTCTTCACGCTGCTTCAACAGCTCATAGAAAATGCCCAGCGCCTGCTCCAGCCGTATCGCGGCGATATGCTCCACCATCACGAACACGTTCTGCTCCGTGCTGCGCGCCACTAGCTGCTCCACGGCAGCGGTATCGATCATGCCGCCGGATCCGGCGTACAAGCAGAGCTTGTCCATTTCTGCAGCCAGTACGGCCATCTGCACCCCGCTTGCTGCAATCAAGGCTTCCGCGGCATCCCGCCCGATACGGCAGCCGCGCTTCTCTACCTCTTGCACGACCCACTGAACGAGCTCGCTGCCTCCAAGCGGTAAAAAGGACAGCACCGTACCCGCCGATTTGATCGCTTTAACGACCTTCTTCCGCTCGTCCAGCTTCTCCCCGTTCACAACAAACACAACGACGCTATGATCTGCCGGGTTGCCGATATACGTCAGCAACGCTTCGACTTTATGCTCAATCTTGCCGCCTTCCTTGCCCCCTGCGACAAGCAGAGTGGAGTCGCGTACAACGATCAGCTTGCGCTCCACGAGAAACGGCATCGTCTCCGCTTCCTCAACGACCACCTCAATCGGCGTCTCCGCCAAATCAAAGGTCGCGATGGCAAAATCCTTCTGATCCGGATCCACCAGCTGATCCTGAAGTAATCCTACAAACTCCTGAATTTGATACTTCTCCGTACCGTAACAAACGTACAACGGGGAGACCCGCCCCTGCTTTATGTCTTTTATCGCTTGTTTCTGCTTTGCGTCCATCGGTATCTCCCTTTCGACTTTGTTGCCTTCTTCCATCATACTTCGATTTCACGTATTCGTCCAAGTCCTTATACCGATAAGTCGCGTAACGGACCGTACAGCCCTTATTTGTCCATTTCCCGGCTATTTCCCATTTTAACAGACACCTGAGACCTTATTTGGTACTACCTGCACCCTTTTAGCTCGATTTGTCCAGAATAAGGTCTTCTCGGTCCGTTAGAAATCGCTAATCCTTCAATAGGTGAAAATAGCGGCTCTAGAGTCCGTTATGTCCGGCTTCCTTTTAAACGCAACAGAGGGACCTCTGCCTCGTGGCGAAAGATCCCTCTGTCCCGGAACATCTATATAAACGCGGGCTAAAGAGCTCTAGAAACTCTCCCGCCTGCGGTCATACGACGATCAGGGTTTAATCCGTTATCTCTACTATACATATAACCTATTCCATATCTCCTGAAAAGGTGACTGCTGCAAGTTCAAAAAAACGCCCAAATTCGTCCGTTATTCCATGCTATTTAGGGCTGTGTTCTTTTTGCAGCATCCGCAGCCGCCTGCTCAGCATAAAGGGTATGAATCACTGGGGTTCCCTCGATTTCTGTCTCGTACGTAAATATATGACCTGATTCCGACCACGAACCGTCAACCCAATTCCCATCGATCACTTGATCAGCCACCAGTTTCCGTTCCTGGGCTTCAAGACGATAGACATACAGATGTCCGTCCTTGAACTCAGCTTCAAATGCCCCATCTGGAGAAGTCCAAATATTAAAGCTTGCGATGCCATACTTCTCTCTTGGATTATCGAAGGTCACTTGCTGATCTACAATTGAGTTCTCTAGAATATCCGGAGTTTCTGGATCGCCCGCAGAGTCCGAATTTCCTGCTCCAGGCGATGTCGGCCCTTGCGCAGGAGCCCCGTTGCTGCCGCCATTCGGAACCGAGGGGCTGCCGGAGGAACCGTGGTTCGCTTGATTTGGCTCACTAGGAGATTTATCGCTTGTACCTGAATTACCCGGCGTCACCGCTGGAGAACCGGAATCCGGTGCATCGCCGGGTGCGATTCGCTCTTGGGTACCGTCAGTATTCGAATCTTCCGCCGGAGGAACTACATCCTTGGACACTGGCGTATCCAAATCTCCGACCCCAGGCGCCCCCGTGTTGGTGTCGTCACTGAACAGCTGAGCGTTGCTCGCTGCATCGTCCGCCGAGTTAGTCGCCGAGGATTGCTTGTTCGCCGATTCCAACGCAGTGTCCATGGCGATCTCGGCATCGGATACAGTGCGCGGTTCGTATTGATAAATGAATACGCCCAAGATCAATACCGCCGCCACACCAAGCGCCCCGTACCGGTAAATCCGGCTCCGACGCATTCCTGTTCCCGCATCAGGACGACGAAGACTGCGCCGGCTCGGCAGCATGCCGCCTTGACCGGCATCCGCATCACGTTGCACCGCTGTCATCGGCAGCACGATGTCCTCAGCCGTACTGCCGCCTTCACGGCGAGCCCGGTCGATTTCATCCAACTGCGGAAGAATCGCGTCCACAAGACTGTAGTTCGGAACTACCTTCGGCAGATCCTCCAATTGCGCAGACAGCTTGCGAAGCAGCGCAAACGTTTCGGCGCACTCTTCACAACTGCGCATATGCTCAAAGAGAAGAGAGGTCTCCTCATCATTTAAGTCATGGTCTAGATAACGATGCATCCATTCCACCGCCTCTGGGCACTTCATCCTGATACACCACCTTTCTGATAATCTTGGAGTAAGTGTTGCAGCTGTTGCCTTGCCCTAAATAAATAGGATTTCACCGTATTCAGCGGTAAATTCAAGCTCTCAGCAATTTCGTTATACGAAAAATCTTGCAAATACCTCAGCACAACCACCGATCGATGGTGTTCCGGCAATTGTTCAATTGCGCTTCGGATGTCCTCGGCCAAGTAGCCTGACATCACTTCCCGTTCTACGCTATCATTCCCCTGAAACACCATTTCGTGCTCCTCGATCGATACGGTGGGCTTATTTCTACGAAATTTGTCGATACAGATGTTGGTCACAATCCGCTGGACCCAGGTTTTGAACTGAGCTTTTTCTTCATAGGAACCGATTTTCGTATAAATACGAATAAGTGCTTCCTGAGCAGCATCATGTGCATCCTGTTCGTTGTTTAGAATATAATAGGCCGTCCGGTACACGTGGCTTTCAATTTCTCGCAATAGGGTGATTAGAGCGTCGCGATCGCCCGTTTGAGCGGCTCTGATGAGTCCCTGCTCTACCACTAAGGCTCCCCCTTCCTTGCATCCTTACAGACGCTAATGTCCGACAAGATGTTGCAATGTTGTTACTATTTTTTAAAAAATATTTTAGAAGTCCACCCTCTAAGCAATCTGACCTAAGGATACCAGAAAAAAAAGGCCCCGTCATCTTTATAAACCGCGAAAGGGCCCGGTTTTATGGGATTGGGAGCAACTTATATCTAACCTCGATTCTTCCCTCTCGAACTCTCATCTGGACCTCGCCTTGATGATCAGTTCGATAGATTCGAATCTGTTGAGCGTTCAGCCGATCAACGACTGTAGGATGCGGATGACCATAAAGGTTTGAAGCCCCAACCGAAATAACTGCGGCTTCTGGCTGCCAATAGTCCAGCCAAGCTGCAGAGGTAGAGGTTTTACTGCCGTGGTGGGCGACTTTCATGACATTGATTGAGGAGAGCTGCGGTGTTGTCGTTCCCGAAGAGGTCAATCGTTCAAGGCCTAATACTTCCTTCTCCGCCGTTTCATCCATATCACCTGTAAATAAAAAGGAAGCTCCATTCATATCTAAACGAAAGACGATCGAGCGGTGATTTTGTTCTTTCACGATGGGGATCGGGTGAAGCGCCTCCTCAGGCATCAAGGGATAAATCACCTCCAAGCGGGTGGCGTCATCCGGTTGCAACTTCATGCCGCGGCTTGCCGCATATACCGGAATACGCTTAGTCAGCGCCGTTTCCATCAAGGTCGTCATCGTCTTAGACTCGGCCAGGCTGCCATTGATCACAACGGCTTCCACAGGAATGGAGTCAATGACCGCCTGCAGTCCGCCGATATGATCCTGGTCCCCGTGCGTTAAAATCACCGCATCCAAGCGATGGATCCCACGCTTCTTGAGCAGCGGAACCACCGTTTTGGCCCCGACCTCGAAAGGTTCACGCCGCTCCCGCCACGCATCCTTCGCTTTGCGAAACGAGACCGTCCCCCCGCCGTCCACTAAAATATGCTTGCCAGATGGCGTAGTAATCAGGGCACAGTCACCTTGACCCACATCGATGAACTCGATATAGCCGGTCCCTTGGCTGTAGGCCGGTTGATATCCGATGATCAGCAGCAGCACAAGGCCTGTGGCTACACCCAAACGAAGAAAATCCTTTCGTTTCATCCATGCCCATCGTCTAAGCGATATTGCGATCGCCCTCCATCCGTAACCCTGTTGGGTCCAGGCGGTTTTAACCGCTGCCAGTCTACCAAGTCCCCCTAGCCTAGCCTGATTTCCAGGCACGTCCTGAGACCACTCCCGCCAGTTGATATGAGCGAAAGCTACCTCTCGTTTAGCTGGATTGAGAGGCACAGTATCGTCATCCTGCCCACGGACAGTTAAGGCCTCGGCGGCAATACGCTCACGCCGTTGTCCCCAATATACCAACAGATAGCATCCAGCATAAAAAGCTGCGATCCAAAGCAGCGAAGGCGATTTCCAATACGTCATAAACCCGCTGCGTGTGCTCAACCAGTTGGTTGCTTCAAACGTTGCCGTATTCAACCAGCGTACCGGAAGAGCTGCCCATGAGCCCAGCTTGATCGACAGCAAACTTAATAGTAATGCCCCTGTTCCTAGGGGAAGCGCCAAGGTGCCGATGATCGGGACTAGCAGCAAATTAGCCGGAATGGACAGGAAAGAGAACTGGTTAAAATAGACGATCGTTAATGGAAAAGACACCAGCTGTGCCGCCAGCGTAATCGCCACCGCATTTCCGATTTTGCCTGGCAGCCACCTTAGATACGGGGTTAAGCGCGGGACGAATACAATCAGCCCTGCCGTCACAGCAAACGAGAGCTGGAAGCTGACATTCAGTAAATAATACGGATCCCAGATTAGCATCAGCATCGCAACAGCGGCTAATACGTTCAGGCTGTCTTTTAGCAGCCCGCGCCTTAGCAAGTACAAGCCCAATATCGTCATCAGCCCAGCCCGAATGACCGATGGAGATAAACCGGTAAGCAGCATATATCCCGGAACGAAAACAATAGCAACCGTGTTTGCGGTCTCCCGCGTCACCCGGCAAAGACGGAGTAATCCCAGAACAAGCGCCACGTTAATCGCAACATGGCTGCCGGAAATGGCGAGGATATGCGTGAGCCCAAGCTGTGTAAACTCCGCGTATTTATCCGGGTCGAGCTCATTCTGCAAGCCAATCAGCAGCCCCTTCATATAACCGGCTTGCCAGTCCGGAAACAATCGCTCAATGCGCTCGCCAAGGCGTTCGCGCAAAGCATCGACAGATCCTAAGGCAGCGGCGGCGCCTCGGGATGGCTGTCCCGCCTTCAGAGACGATGCCCCCGAAGCTTTGACCAGCCAATGGATCCGCTGCAAATGTAAATACCGACGGTAATCAAATGCGCCAAAATTACGGGCAGGCTGCGGTAACTCCAGCGTTCCATTCAGCGTAACCCGTAGCCCGCGATGCCAGGTGGCTGCCGTCTGCTGTTCGCTTTGCGATGCGAGCCGCAGCTGGACCGCAACCTTTTCTCCACGAGGAATCTCATGCTTCGCCGACGCTTTCCCATCTGGCGAAATCAGCGATAAGCCGCTGACTTTCAGCGTAAAATCAGCCCGGTCCCCATCGACCTTGACCGTGGATACGATCATTCCCTCCATACGGATGGTTTGACCATCAAGCACCTGCGCCCCCTCCTTTGTAGGGCTTGTCCCCGTTCCTGCTTCTTTTTCTGCTTCCATACCGGCCACTATCGGTCCGATCCGGCTCACATTGCCCGCTTCGTTATACAGCCAATAGCAGCCCCCAAGCAACAAAGCCAACCCTGCCAAGGCGAGACTCCGCCAAGCTTGACGCCAAATGATGGCGATGGCTGTACAGACCAACAACAATCCCAGCCCAAACAACCAAAAACGCCAGCCGGTATAAGCTGCCGCCAAGCCGCTTCCAGCGATCCAACCGCAAGTTATCGCAATTAACGGTCTTCGGTTCATGGACATCCCCCTCCTGGTCTACCTCAACAAAAAAACACCCCACCCGCCCTAAGGCGAATGGGGTGCTTCCACATTCGATGATCGATCAAAAAAATTTCAATTATTCTTCCACGTGCGCAATCGTTTCCTGCGGCGGTTGATACCCTTCCAGGCGGCGGAAAGTGATGCCTTTTTGCTTCATCATGGCCGTCACTTTATCGGTATCCTTCGGATAGGGCCGATGGAATACGATCTCCGTAATGCCGCTGTTCGCCAGCATATTCGCGCAAGTCCAACATGGCTCGTCCGTCACATAGACACTGGAGCCTTCCCGGTCGATCCGGTCCGTGAACAACAGCAGGTTCTGTTCGGCATGGATGGTACGGACGCAGCGCTGTTTCTTCACCATTTTCTCCTGTCCATCCTCTACCACCAGCTCGTATTCTTCCGCAATCATACAGCCTGCCTCCGAGCAGTCCGGAACACCGGAAGGGGCGCCGTTATAAGCCGTGCCGAGCAGCTTCTTGCCCTGAACGAGCACAGCGCCGACATGACGTCGGTTACACCGCGACCGCGTCGATACCATATAAGCGATATCCATAAAATACGTATCCCAATCTTTGCGTTTGTCCGGATTCATATTCCATCATCACCCTCGCAAGTCATGTTTCGATCACAAGAATTACAGCCCGATATAAGGCTTCATTTTCTCCAGCATTTTGTCTCCGATGCCTTTCACCTCGGTCAACGCTTCTATGGAGGTAAAAGGACCATGCGCATTTCGGTAATCGAGAATGGCTTTGGCTTTCTTCTCGCCGATCCCGGGGATTTCCTGCAGCTCGGCCAATCCGGCGCGATTAATGCTGATTTTTCCCGTATCCGTGGATTTCCCGGCTTCTTCCTTGGAGGCTGCAACTCCGCTGACCGCTTCGGCCCCTGTAGTAGATCCTGCATTCTGACCTGCAGCATTCACATGCGTTGCTGTCTCTCCTGAGATACCCATTAAGTCCGTTTTTCCGGCTGCGGTTGTCCCAGTCACCTCATCGTCAGGCTTGTCCACGGCTGACCCAGTTTCTGAAGGATTTGCAGCCTTTAGCTCGCTTCGATCCACAGCCGCGCCCTCTGCAGCCAAAGCCGCCTTAACCTCGGCATTTATCGGCGTCCAGCCTTCAATGCCTGCAGGCGAGCGACCGCCCGTTGCCAGAAGCATCAATCCAGCGCCAATCACTGCTGAAACGATAGCCGTCAAGACGAGTTCCCTCCGCATATCGTATCTCCACTCCTCTTCCAACATCTTAAAAGAATCTGCCAGTAGTCATGAAGATCCAATCAAGCTGCATACAATCTATACAAGTGAAGTAGAAACGGCAGAAGTAGGTTCGCAATAACGTAAGATGAACCGCCTCATTACAACAAACACATGAACGAGTGCAATCACTTTAACATTTTACCAATACAGTGCGTGAAGCACGGAAAGGGGAAGCCGGATGAAAGTCGCCTTCATCGGAACCGGAGCCATGGGAAGCCTGCTCATTGACGCGTTTTTGCGTTCCGGTGCGCTGCTCCCGCAAAATATTTGTGCCAGCAACCGCTCTCCCTCGAAAGCGAAATGGCTGGCCCAGCGCCATCTCGGACTGCGGGCGTACAGCAGCAATGCTGAAGCCGCCCAGGGAAGCAAAATCGTCTTCTTGTGCATCAAACCTCTGGATTACCCCGATGTCATTGCGGAAATCCGGGACGTGCTCGATGATAATCAGATCGTCGTATCGATCACGAGCCCCGTTCAGATTGAAACCTTAGAAGCTGCCATTCCCTCAAAAATCGCCAAGATCATTCCCAGCATTACGCATTCCGTGCACAGCGGCGCTTCGCTCTGCATCTACGGCGGGCGGATTCGCCCCGAAGATCGTCTACTCCTAGAGCAGCTGATGTCCTCGATCAGTACGCCAATCACCCTCAAAGAGAGCGAGACTCGAATCGCATCCGATTTATCCAGTTGCGGGCCAGCATTTGTCGCTCATATGCTGCAGCTTTGGGCCGAGTCCGCCGCTGAACGAACTGGAATCAGTTATGAGGAGGCGATTGCGCTCGGCTCAGAAATGCTGTCAGGCACAGGCAAGCTGCTCACCGAAGGCGGTCTGAATCCCGAACAACTGATCGAACGGGTTGCCGTCCCCGGAGGCGTGACCGCTGAAGGGATCGCTGTGCTGGATTCCTGTCTGCGGGAAGTATTTGCCCACCTGATCGATACGACTCATCGTAAATACGACGACGATATCAGCAAGCTGCATACGTTGTTTCATCCGGCCACACTGGATGAATCTCCGTCGTCTTCGGATCAAGCTCCGTCATGTCCGGAAAAGGAAGCCCCCTTGTCCGATGTCAAACCGCCGGATGGATCAGGGGCCGCCTCCATTTCCTGAACATACCTACTTTCTCACAAAGAAATGAGCTTATCCGACGACGATATTCACCAGTTTGCCTGGCACCGCAATCACTTTGCGGATCGTCTTCCCAGCCACAGCCTGCTGAACATTCGGCAGGCTTAAGCTATGTTCTTGCATCGCTGCTTGATCCAAGTCTTTGGAAATCTTCGTGCGTTCTACGATTTTTCCGTTCACTTGCACGACGATTTCAACTTCGGATTCTACCGTCCAAGCCTCATCATACGTTGGCCATGGTTCATACGTAATCGTATCGGTATGACCAAGACGTTCCCACAGCTCTTCCGCCAAATGCGGTGCCAGCGGGGACAGCATCTGCACGAAGTTTTCTGCCGCCGCTTTCGGCACAGCGTCCGTTTTGTAAGCTTCGTTCACGAAAATCATCAACTGGCTGATCGCGGTGTTAAAGCGGAGGTTTTCAAAATCCTCGGTCACTTTCTTGATCGTCTTGTGCCATGTACGTTTGAAATCGTCGCTTCCACCGTCCGCCGTAATTTTCGGATTCAGGCTGCCGTCTTCGGCAATGAACAGACGCCATACGCGAGACAGGAAGCGGTGAATACCTTCAACGCCGCTTTCATTCCATGGTTTCGTTGCTTCCAACGGCCCCATGAACATTTCATACACGCGCAACGTATCCGCCCCGTATTGGTTTACGATTTCGTCCGGATTGATGACGTTACCGCGGGATTTACTCATCTTCTCATTGTTGGTACCGAGAATCATCCCTTGGTTGACCAGCTTTTGGAACGGTTCTTTGGTAGTTACAACCCCAAGATCGTAGAGCACCTTATGCCAGAAGCGAGCGTAGAGCAGGTGAAGCACCGCATGCTCGGCCCCGCCGATGTACAGGTCAACCGGCAGCCATTCCTGCTGCTTCTCCTTCGAGCACAGCTCCTTGTCGTTGTGCGGGTCGATATAACGCAGGTAATACCAGCAGCTTCCCGCCCATTGCGGCATCGTGTTCGTTTCGCGGCGAGCTGGCAGCCCCGTTTCCGGATCCACGGTGTTCACCCATTCGGTCACGTTCGCCAGCGGCGATTCCCCGGTCCCCGACGGTTTGATCGCATCTACATCCGGCAGAACCAGCGGCAGCTGATCTTCCGGTACCGGCTTCATCGTGCCGTCTTCCAGATGCAGAATCGGGATCGGCTCCCCCCAATACCGTTGACGGCTGAACAGCCAGTCGCGCAGGCGGTAAGTCACTTTGCCGCGGCCTTTGCCGTTCTCCTCCAGCCAGGAGATCATTTTCTTGATGGCTTCCTCCTTGCCCAGGCCGTTCAAGAAGCCGGAGTTCACATGGGCTCCGTCGCCCGTATAAGCCTCTTTCGACAGATCGCCGCCCTCAACCACCTCGATGATCGGCAGATCATACTGTTTGGCGAATTCATAGTCGCGCTCATCATGCCCAGGTACAGCCATGATCGCACCGGTTCCGTAACCCACCAGCACGTAGTCGGCAATCCAGATCGGCAGCTTCTCTCCATTGACCGGATTGATCGCGTACGCGCCGGTGAATACCCCAGTTTTCTCCTTAGCCAGGTCGGTACGTTCCAGATCGCTCTTCCGCGCCGCTTGGTCTTGGTAAGCTTCAACCGCTTGGCGTTGAGCATCGGTCGTGATCTTCTTAACCAGTTCATGTTCTGGAGCAAGCACCGCATACGTCGCTCCAAACAGCGTATCCGGACGAGTCGTAAAGACCGTCAGAGACGCATCATGACCTTCGATTTCGAATACGACTTCCGCACCTTCGGATTTCCCAATCCAGTTGCGTTGCATATCCTTGATGCTTTCCGACCAATCCAGTTCCTCCAGGTCTTCCAGCAGCCGTTCAGCGTATTCGGTAATTTTCAGCACCCATTGACGCATCGGCTTGCGGATGACCGGATGGCCGCCGCGCTCACTCTTGCCGTCAATGACCTCTTCGTTCGCCAGCACCGTACCCAATGCCGGGCACCAGTTCACTGGAATTTCGGCCACATAGGCCAGACCTTTTTTATACAGTTGGAGAAAGATCCACTGCGTCCATTTATAATAATTCGGATCAGTTGTACTGATCTCGCGGTCCCAATCGTAAGAGAAGCCCAGCGACTTGATTTGGCGCCGGAAGTTGTTGATGTTCTTCACCGTGATGTCACGCGGATGTTCGCCCGTATCGAGCGCATGCTGCTCTGCTGGCAACCCGAAAGCATCCCAACCCATCGGATGAAGTACGTTATAGCCGCGCATCCGTTTGAAGCGAGAGACGATGTCTGTAGCTGTATACCCCTCCGGATGGCCTACATGGAGGCCTGCTCCCGATGGATAAGGGAACATGTCAAGCGCGTAAAACTTCGGTTTCCCCGCCTCTTCCCGTGTTTTAAAAGTTTGATGCTTTTCCCAATAAGCCTGCCATTTCGGTTCAATGGCCTGGGCCCGGTAAACATCATGGGGCACATTTTGGTCCGCCATAATTCAAAATCCTCCTTGAAAACAACAATTTGAAATGCGGGATCCACGTCATAAGCCGACGAGGTGAACTCCCTAAAATCAAAAAACCTCCCGACCCGTAGCGTTATGATCGCTAGGGACGAGAGGAAATTTCCCGTGGTACCACCCTAGTTAGCATCGGACATGCTTTGTCCTAGCTCCCTTTGCACCCTTAACGCGGGCAAGACGATGATGATTTGCGCATCATAACTCCAAGGCGAGTTCATCTGCATTCCCCAACCGGCTTGCACCAAACGCCGGCTCTCTGGATGGCGGAATCCAAATTACTATTCCTCTTCAAAGTTCCACAATATAGAATTGAATTATCAATTATTATATAAAATAATGCCACATATCGTCAACGTTGGTTCCGATTCCTTGCGTTCAAAAATTTTTCATCCGTCCCCCCCTTTACAGCTTCGCCTAAAAGTGTATAATGTATTAATGTTTCCCCCAAATTAATCATATTGCTGACGAGACGTGGCTCAGCTTGGTAGAGCGCTTGCTTCGGGAGCAAGAGGTCGCAGGTTCAAATCCTGTCGTCTCGATTCTTATGACACCAATATCGCGGTCTTAGGCCGCGATTTTTTATTGCCCTTTTAAGGCTGAAAGATCATGAACCAACCTCATGCACAACCCCTGAACGGTGAAGTTACTTAAACTAACCCCATCCTCGCTTTCTAAAACAACTCTCAGAAGCTGCCCTGCATTGATCTTCTGCCAAGGAGTTGTAAATGTCGCATTTCTATGATGATTCCTGTAGTCTTCGTGCATCTTCTTCTCATCTTCATTAAAGAGGCCCTTAAGAACTTCCGGATGATCCATTTCAAAGCACACCGCAATCCGATCAAATTTTACCTGAGGGTCACACCTAAGTTCCTCAAGGTTCGAAACGGGAATTTTCTTGGCTGAATAGGTTTGAATCACGAACTTCTCAACTTCTTGAAGAGAAGAATTTGTGGATTGATTTGGGGGGAGTTTGTTCATAGAGATCGGCTCCTTAACCAGAATTCAAAAAATAAATGCTCTCCAGCGATGTTCCAAGTATACTATATGTTAAGAAGTACCCATTAGGAGGGATTCCAGTGAATATGTGGGAGAAACAAGAGAAAGATCAGCTTAAAGAGTATCAACGCAAGCCTTTCATCAATTTGGCGGATTCGATGAATCGTGCGGAAATCGGAAACTGGAACGCTTTAGCAAAAGGCGGTGTTTGGACCACCCTCGTCATCCTCGTCGGACTCCTTCTCTTCTTCTCCTTTCGATTCTAACAGCCATCGTACTGACTCTATCAGTCCCATCCTGCTTCGGCCTTCCAATTCTTCAGAAATGCTTCGGCTTTTTGCGGATCGACCTTAAGCAAGGTCCGGTACTCCAGCATTTTGCTTAGAGTGTCCAGCATTTGATCGTACTCTTTCTTTTTGTCCTCAATCTCCTTCATCTTGCTTCGGATCCATTCGATGGTTTGTTCGTTCGTGCTCGTATGGGCATCGTGCTCCTGCAGCACATCCTTCAATTCAGCCAGCGAACAGCCGATAGATTGGAATTTCTTAATCATCCTCAAGCGCTCGACATCACAAGCTTGTACAACACAGCGCAAGCAAGCCCAGCGACGCGGGAGCTTCTCGGCTGGAAACCGGTGCAACCCGGGCTGATCGCTGATCTTGAGTCAGGACACTATTTTGCATAAAAATAAGGATGCCCACTAGCCCTTCACGGCTCTTGGGACATCCCTTTTCTACGATATTTTAAGCTCCGCCTTCGTCTGGAAACGTCCTCGCTCTTTAATCGGAAGCGGCAAGCCCATCTTCTGCAGCTCGGCGTAAATCCAATCCGCGTGGTACTCATAGACGATTTCTATTCTGTACTGCTGTTCTGCGTTGCGGGTTCCTGCCTCAACGGAATCACTCCGTTCAAGATCAGCCTCGACCAGCAATTGTCGATGCTCGGCAAGCAGCTGTTGCAAAATCACCAAATGCTCATAGATGTGGCGATAGGATTCAATTTCTTTGCCGATGTGCTCCATCGATTCACTGAGATCCCGAGTCAGATGGAATTCCTCTTTGCAGAGCTGATAATATTTCTCCAGACAAGCTAGCTCCGCACGAAAACTCTTCAAATCGACGGCTTCCCGACACGAAGTAATCTGCCCATATAAGTCAGCCATTCGCTTGGCGACAGATTTACGCGCCTTTTCCAAATCCGCCTCATGTTTTGGAGGAAAGACGACCAAATTGACGATCACCGCAACAGCAATCCCAACCAAGGTGTCCGTGATCCGGTTAATCCCATAAAAAATCGGACTTTCCCCCGGCTGAAGATTTAACATAATGGCTAAAAAAACGATACAGCCGATGGATATCGACTTATTCCAATTCAACAGATTGCAGACATAGATTACGACGATGACCCCTAACGCACAATATATGGCGTTCCCAGGTTCAATCATGGCGAAGCCTGCACCCACAATCGCCCCAACAAACGTCCCCATCGTCCGATGTTTCCCGGCCGTAAAGGAGTTGGCAACTGAATTTTCCATGGAAATGATCGTGGCGATCGCAGCGTAAAAAGGATATTCCAGGCGCAATAACGCTGCAACGATCACACACAAACAGATGGCTAGCCCCGTCTTGAGATTGCGTAAACCAATCGTCCATTTCAATCTCATCACTCCCCCCAATCAAACTCCGACCGTATTATAGAGGATGTTTTTGTTTCGCTTCAATTTCATTAAACATCACAAACCAGCTATTTTTGCGATAAATCGTGACATTTTCATGAAATTTTCTTGGAAACGAGGTAAAGCAGCCAGCATAACCCATTCCAATTCAACGGTTGTAATTATTTGGATCCCCGTGTATAGTAAACATGACAAATGGATATCGATCGACACTAGGGGAGCCGCAAGGCTGAGATGAATCGCAAGATTCGGACCCTTTGAACCTGAACGGGTTAAGACCTGCGTAGGGAAGTGGAGCGTAAAGCATGTATGAACCAGAACATAAGTCTATTTAGGCTTATTCCTTCTGTTGCTGAACTAGCCCCCTCCTTGCGGAGGGGGCTTTTTTGCATTGCATATCGAACCTCAGAGGGGATGAATATGACGAGCCAAAAAATAATGCTGAACACACCCGAACTGCATCTGATCTCCATCTCTCCTATCCACGTTTCCGAACTGCTTAGGGTGTCCCTCAGCGCCCTTCCCTACCTGGATTACATCCATGTACGGGATAAGCAGCTCACGGCGAAAGGTCAGCTGGAGGTCATTCAACAGATGCTGGAAGCCGGCATTCCGCTGTCCCAAATTGTCG
Organism: Paenibacillus sp. J14; assembly: GCF_000518465.1. Classification (NCBI taxonomy): domain Bacteria; kingdom Bacillati; phylum Bacillota; class Bacilli; order Caryophanales; family Paenibacillaceae; genus Paenibacillus; species Paenibacillus sp. J14. The sequence continues at coordinate 28,868 of NZ_JADQ01000050.1, forward strand.
TGAACGATCGGCTGGACGTCGCCTTGGCTGCTCGGGCCATGAATGTCCACTTAGCCGGCCACAGTCTTCCAGTGGATGCCGCTCGTCCGTTAGCCACTGGGATGCGCTTGGGCAGGTCGGTTCATTCGGCGAAAGAAGCGATGCAAGCCGCCGCAGATGGAGCGGATTATTGCCTGTTCGGTCATGTATACGATACGTCCAGCAAACCCGGCCTTCCCGGTCGGGGGCTGGCAGCCCTGTCTGCAACGGCTCAAGCTTGCCCGGTTCCGGTGATCGCCATAGGAGGCATCCGTCCGGACCATGCGGGAGAGGTCATCCGCTGCGGCGCCCAAGGGGTTGCCGTCATGACAAGCCTGTTCCATGCACCAGACCCGGCGGAAGAGGCCCAAGCATATCGCAAGGCAATGCAGGCATCTTGGCTGGAAAGGAGGTGAACCCCGTGCTGGTTCGTTTGAATGGGAAAGAGACGACGATCAACGAAAGCTGTTTCACACTGGCCGATTTATTAGCAGAGCCCCCATGGAAGGACCGAAAGCTGTTGGTTGAACTAAACGGTACAGTTGTACGAAAGGAAGACTATGACGTGACCCCGTTATCGGATGGGGATCGTATTGAGCTAGTCCATTTTGTTGGGGGAGGTTGATCCTATGCAGGACTTATTCCATATTGGCGGCAAGGCTTTGTCCAGCCGTCTCTTTATCGGTACTGGCAAATATAACCGCAACACCTTAATTCCCGAAGTGATCGAACGTTCGGGAGCAGAAGTCATCACGGTCGCTTTAAGAAGAGTGAATCCCGATTGGGAGGAGGAAAATCTGCTGCATCATATTCCTCCACATATGACGCTGCTGCCGAACACTTCCGGTGCCCGCAACGCAGAAGAAGCAATCCGCATCGCAAGGCTGGCCAGAGCGGCGGATATGGGCAATTGGATTAAACTGGAGGTCATTCAGGATCAACGTTATCTGCTGCCAGACAACGTGGAAACCATTAAAGCAACCGAGGTACTGGCCGCAGAAGGCTTCGTAGTCCTTCCTTATATGAGCCCGGATCTATCGGCCGCGCTCCGGTTAAGGGATGCTGGAGCCGCTGCCGTCATGCCGCTCGGTTCACCGATTGGCAGCAACCGCGGCCTGCGGACGAAGGAATTGATTCAGATCCTGATCGAGGAATCAGGCCTGCCGGTGATCGTAGACGCCGGGATCGGCAAGCCGTCAGAGGCAGCGGAAGCGATGGAAATGGGCGCAGCGGCTGTCCTCTTAAATACGGCGATTGCAACCGCCCGCGATCCGCTGGGCATGGCTGAAGCGTTCCGCGCAGCCGTTATAGCCGGCAGATTAGCCCATCTGGCCGGGCTGGGACCGGTGGAGCAAAACGCGGTAGCCTCTTCCCCGCTAACCGGATTTCTGGATGAAGTGGAGGCCTAAGGGATGAGCTTCTATGACAAAATCCAATCCTGGGAAGGCTTCCCCTTTCCACAGCGGCTTCAAGGTTACAGCGATGCAGATGTAAGGCGGGCGCTTAGCAGGCCTAAGCTTGATGCGGAGGATCTGCTAGCCTTGCTGTCACCAGCGGCTGATCGACATTTGGAGGAGATGGCCCAACGGGCACAGCAGATCACCCAAAGCCAGTTCGGGAACGTAATCCAATTGTTTACCCCGATGTATGTGTCCGATTATTGTGTGAACCACTGTGAGTATTGCAGCTTTAGTTCGATCTATGATTTTCCGCGAAAAAAATTAGACATGCAAGAGGTCGAACGGGAAGCTGAAGCGATTGCGGCAACCGGGATCCGTCATATCCTGCTGTTAACCGGTGAATCCCGCAAAGATTCCCCGGTCGAATACTTAAGAGACTGCGTGAAGGTGCTGCGCAATTATTTTTCATCCATCGGCATTGAGGTGAACCCGCTGTCTGTCTCCGAATATCAGGAGCTAGCTGCGGCAGGCGTAGACAGCCTGACGGTATTCCAAGAGGTCTACCACCGGGAAACCTATGCCAAGCTCCATATCAAAGGCCCCAAGCGCAATTATCGAAATCGGCTGGATGCCCCGGAACGCGGATGTGCTGCAGGTTACCGGGCCGTGAATATCGGGGCATTACTTGGCTTGTACGATTGGAGACAGGAAGCCTTCTTTGCCGCCATGCACGCAGATTATTTGCAAACCAAGTATCCAGGTTGTGAGATCAGCTTATCGATTCCGCGCTTCCGCCCTTTTCTCGGAGATTACGAACCGGATGCCCAGGTGTCCGATCGGGCTTTGGTACAGGTGATGCTCGCCTACCGTCTCTTTCTGCCGCGGGCCGGGATCACCTTATCCAGCCGGGAGCCTGCCCGGTTACGTGACAGACTGGTTCACCTTGGGGTGACCAAGATGTCAGCTGGTGTATCCACGGCCGTTGGGGGCCACTCCCAAGGGGGCGGCACCCCGCAATTTGAAATTTCCGATGAGCGCAGCGTGGCTGAGATTCGGGAAATGCTCTATCATAACGGGCTGCAGCCCGTGTTTAAAGACTGGGATATCTTAGTCCCCATTGAAGGCTAAGGTGAACATCAATCGAGCCGGACCCTCCCTAATATCCAGGGAAATGTCCGGCTCATCTACTTATCCTATCAATGGAATAATGAAACGATCCATTCTGTCAGCGGTTTCCACATCTTTGGGTATTCCTGGTTGATCAAAGCCCTCACCTGTTCGGCCTGAACGTGGGTCAATTCGCCGTCTGGGATCGCCATTGAATAAGTTCCGCGTACAGCATCACCAATGGCGATGTGCCCGCTGGCATAACCTCCGACGGCAATCCTCGATGCGATCGCTAGGCCGCCAAAGGAATACACGCCCACGGCGAATCCGCCAAAAGCCAACACACCAACAGCGGCCCCTCCAGCTGCGATGAAACCGGCCGCAAAGCCGCCCAACGCTAGAATCAAGGCTAAGGCAATCGCAGCCAGACTTATCACCCCCGCCGCCAACACACCCAGACTTAAACCGCCAAGCGCAATGAGCCCCAGGGAGACAGCGCCGATGGAAATATTGCCGATCGCGATGATCCCTTTGGCCACGTACATCCCGCGCCCCACATTGATGTGCAGGAGCGGTACGCCAAACCAGGTTCTTTCACTTTTATATTCATAGTGATATCGATAGCGGAACATCGCCGATCCATTTGATTCCGGAGAAAGCTCCCTTTTTTCCGTTGGCACTCCCCGGACCAAATGATCCATGCTAACCTCAAACAATTCGCATAATGCGATCAGTTTATCCGTTTCCGGGTATGACTGACCCGACTCCCACTTCGAAACCGCTTGGCGTGATACGCCGATCGCTTCCGCCAGTTTTTCCTGGGACATTCCTTTTTGTCTCCGATAGTTCTGCAGCTTATCTGCAAAATCCATATTCTTCATCACCCCGCCTCCATCATAGCTGCTCCTCCGTCACCGATCGACCAAGCGAAGTTGGCAATCTGTCAACTACAGGTTGCGAATCGCTAAATACCAGCTTTATTGCTCGGGAAATAGTCGATTTTCCTAAGTATAAACGAGCCGGGAAATCGGTTCCGTGATATTTTCAGCAGCTATGGAGCACAGGAAGTTAACGGAGAGGTAACCGTCGGAACGCCAATAAAATAAGCAGCAGCATCCCGATATACCCAAACATGGGATACAGGTAGGTTAAAAGGGAAGAAAAACCAGCCTGGCTGATCACAAAGCAAGCAAGCAGGATCATCACCATGGTCATGTTTTCAGGCACCTTATAGAGGCTATGCAGCTGTCTTGTGACGCCATAGACATTGCCGATCAGGGTCGTAAATATTTCGCCATAGAGCACTAACAGAAACAGCACATGCAGAAACGGGCCGAGGTCCTGTACAATTTCCGCCATCGGAATATCGTAACCTAGCATTTCTGGCATTCGGGAGTTCAATGCGAAATGGTAGATCAGCAGCATAGAGCCAAGCCCGATACCGCCCCAGAAGCCTCCCCATTTTAAGGTACTCTCCTCTTGAATCTCACTCCCCAACGGAATTAACACAGCCTGGATAAATGCAAAATTAAGCGCAGCATACACAAATGGGCTCAGTACCCACTTGTAACTTTGCAATTGTTGCAGCTGAAAGCCGTTGATCCCAAACAGTCCTTCCGGCTCAATCGCGCGAAACGCGATCAAGCTCGTAAATAGAAGAATCATCGGCACGACCAGCACATTCACCACGACGATACCGTTCATCCCCCGTGTCATCACCAGATAGCTCAGGACGATACTCACGATGATTCCGAGCTGATAAGGCAGCTGAAGCTGCTCAGCAAAGATTGACCCGGTGCCGGACAACATGACGGCGGTAACCCCCAGCAGGATCAGCAGGGTCAGGAAGTTGGCAACCTTGCCGAACAAGGAGCCAAACAAATGATCATTAAACTCTTGGTACGAAAATGCCTGGATTCGATGGGCATAGATCATCATTTTTGTCCCTAACCACATGAACAGCAGCGTCGAAACAATAATCCCGGCAGCGCCAACCGAACCATATAGGGTAAAAAATTGCATAATCGATTGTCCCGAAGCAAAACCGGCGCCAACCACCGTACCGATGTAAGTTACGGCAATTTGAAATATTTTGACCCATCGATGCTTCATATTACCACCATCATTTCCATTTTTTGAATTGTTCCAATTTCATCCTATGTCCAAGCTTCTCCATCTATTCTTCTAAGAAAAAAAGAGGAATCTTCCGCCATCATGCAGTACATTTAGGAGGGAAGGTAATTTTAACGACACGGAGGGATCTAAGTGAAATCGTTCTATCAAAATTGGAAATTGGATCCCGAGCTTCCGATGGACATTTACCAAAGCAAGAATATTACGTTTTATCCCCATTTCCATGCTGAAATCGAGTTTATTTATGTCCGCTCCGGCGCCATTCGGATTGGGGTGAATGAAGAGATCCGCTTGCTTCGGCAAGGCGACATGGTCATCTGCGGCAGCAACGATATCCACTATTTTGACAGCCGGGAGTTGGAGTCGGAAATCATTATTCTGATCTGTAAACCGGAGTGGATTACGATGACCAAAAGCTGGCCGTCCGACTTCCGCTTCACCTCCCCCTATATTCCAGCAGGTACTCCAGGGCTTGAAACCGTAAAAACGATCTTAGACGAGCTGATCCAGGAAAAAGACGAAAAGAAACCCGGCTACCCCTTGCTGCTGAAAGCTGGAATCTTAAAGCTGTGCGGCAGCCTGCAAAGAGCGTTGGACACGCTGCCCATGGACCGCACCACGAAGGAGAAGTATGAGTCCCGCCGGGCTCGGATGCAGCAAATTTTGTCCTATATCGAGGACCATTACCGGGAGGAATTAAATGTGGAGGTGATGGCGAAGCGTTTTTCCATGGAGCCCTCCCATTTCAGCCGTTCCTTCAAAGCTGCCATCGGCATGAATTTTAAAACTTACCTCAACACAGTTCGCGTCCTCAGCGCGGAGCATCAGCTGTTGACCAGCGAACTCAGCATTATGGAAATCGCTCTTGAGTGCGGCTTCAGCAGCATTCGCACGTTTAACCGCGTGTTTAAGGAGCTGCGGGGCTATGTCCCATCCAGCCTGCGTCCCTCACGATAGTCGAACGGCAATGCAGGGAATGGGAAAACGCATATTTTGTCCAGATATACGCATAAACTGGCGAGAGATTGCAAGGAAATCTAATTATAATGGGTTTGAAAAAGTTAAATTTTAAAAACTTTGACTATACCCGCGAAACGGAGGAATTCGATGAACCCGCTGCGAGTTGGAATGATCGGTTATAAGTTTATGGGCAAAGCCCACAGCAACGCCTACCGGGCGCTGCCGATGTTTTTCCCTGACGCCTTAAAGCCGGAGATGGCTGTATTATGCGGCCGGAACGAAAAAGCGGTGCAAGAGGCAGCAAATCAGCTGGGATGGCGCGAAACGACGACGGATTGGCGAGAGCTCGTCGCCAGAGACGATATCGACCTGATCGACATCAATGCCCCCAGCGACGCCCATAAGGAAATCGCGTTGGCGGCAGCGAAGGCAGGTAAGCATATTTTTTGCGAGAAACCGTTAGCGCTTACATTGCAGGATGCCCGGGAGATGCTGGCTGCGGCTGAAGCCGCAGGCGTCGCTCATATGGTCGGCTTCAACTACCGTTTCTCGCCGGCCGTCCGGTTAGCGAAGGAGCTGGTACAGAGCGGCCGACTCGGACGGATCTACCATTTCCGGGCCTGGTTCCTGCAGGATTGGGTCATGGATCCGTCCTTCCCGCTGGTTTGGCGGCTGCAGAAGGATATTGCTGGATCAGGGTCCCATGGCGATTTAGGGGCGCATCTGATCGATCTCGCTCACTATCTGGTTGGGGACATCCAGGAAGTGATTGGCATGAGCGAGACGTTTATTAAGGAACGGCCGCTCGCGGAGAATATGACCGGTCTTAGCGCCAAGAGCAGCGCCGATGCGCCGAAGGGACCAGTCACGGTCGATGACGCTACGCTGTTCCTGGCCCGCTTCACTAACGGTGCATTAGGCAGCTTTGAGGCCACGCGGTTTGCCGCGGGTCATCGTTCGACGAATGCGTTTGAAATCAACGGCAGCTTGGGCAGCGTAAGATTCGACTTCGAGCGGATGAATGAGCTTGAGGTATACTTCACCTCCGACGATGCTGATGTCCAAGGCTTCCGGCGTGTGCTCGCTACCGATCCGGTTCACGCTTATGCCGATGCTTGGTGGCCGCCAGGGCACACGATCGGGTTCGAACATACGTTTACGCACGAGGTGCTGGAGCTGACTTCGGCCATTCGGGAAGGCCGTCAGCCGGTGCCAAGCTTCCGTGAAGGCGTGCAATGCCAGGCTGTGCTGGAAGCGGTAGAACGCTCGATTGAAGATCGGCGCTGGGTCGCAATTTCTGAAATGTGATGGACACGTTACTCTAGCTAAGATGAACGTAAACAAAAGACAGCCCTCCAAATTGCTACATCTCGTAGGTTAAAATGGATAGTGTAGTATAAACCAAACCATTTCAGAGCTACATAGCAAAGGAGAGCTGATACTATGCAGTCTACCACAAAATTCGTCGGTTTAGATGTATCCAAAGAAAAAATTTCGGTTGCAATTGCAGATGTGAGCGGGGAAGCTCCACGCTATTACGGGAGCATTCCCCACACACCGGCAGCGTTACGCAAGCTTATCAAAGAGCTGGGACCGGCCGAAACGCT